>CAYXZT010000006.1:0-27750 GCA_964469915.1 uncultured Gammaproteobacteria bacterium | reverse complement strand
AGGTTGTAACTGAAGAGCCAGTAGTTGAGGAAACTAAAGCTGAAGAGGTTGTAACTGAAGAGCCAGTAGTTGAGGAAACTAAAGCTGAAGAGGTTGTAACGGAAGAGGCTGATGCAGAAGATTCTGCATCTGATGATAGCGAAAAAAAGGAAGATAAATAAAAATGGAAATAAAAGCATCTCAAGTTAAAGAATTAAGAGACATGTCTGGTGTTGCAATGATGGAATGCAAAAGAGCATTAGTTGATTGCGAGGGAGATATCCAAAAAGCTTTAGATTTATTAAGATCTAATAGTGCGCTAAAAGCTGAAAAGAAAGCGTCAAGAGTCGCGGCTGATGGAATTCTTAGAGCATTTTCTGGTAAAAATTACTCAACTCTTATAGAAATAAACTCTGAAACTGATTTTGCATCAAAAGATGCAAACTTTATAGGTTTTGCTGATGATGTAGAAGGTTTTATATCTCAAAACAAACTTCTAAATATTAGTGAAATTCAAGAATCTGAAATCGAAGAGAAGAGAAAAACATTAGTTCAGACTATTGGAGAAAATATTCAACTAAGAAGACTAGAGACTGTTGAGTATGATGAAGGTATGAATGCTGGTGTCTACATGCATTCAGATTCTAAACTTGCATCTGTGGTTGTAGTTTCTGGTGGAGATGAGACTCTAGCAAAAGATATAGCAATGCATGTTGCAGCTTTTAACCCATTATGCCTTTCCCAAGATGATCTTGATTCTGAAGTTCTTGAAAGAGAGAAAGCTATTTATATGGTTCAAGCTGAAGAATCTGGAAAGCCAAAAGAAATAATGGATAAAATGATTGAAGGTAAATTAAAAAGATATCTATCTGAAGTTTCGCTCTTATCTCAGTCATTCGTAAAAGACCCTGACTTAACAATACAGCAACTGCTTGATAAGAATAGTGCAACAATTGACTCATATTCAAGGTTAAAAGTTGGTGAAGGAATCGAAGTTGAAACCAAAAATTTTGCTGATGAGGTTGCTGAGCAGTTAAAATAAGTTATGACCGATCTAATCCACAAAAGAATCCTCGTTAAGTTTAGTGGGGAGTCTGTTGCTGGTGATGATGAGCATGGTATTGATCCTAAGATTCTTGATCAAATGGCATCCTCAGTGAGTGCATGTAAAGAATTGGGTGCTCAGATTGGAATAGTTATAGGTGGTGGTAACCTATTTAGAGGTGAAAAATTAAATAAAGCAGGCATGGACAGGGTTGCTGGTGATCACATGGGAATGCTAGCTACTGTAATGAATGGAATTGCTTTAAGAGATGCTTTAGAAAGAGCAGGCATTAAAACAAGGGTCATGTCAGCAATATCAATGTCTGGAATGGTAGAGCATTATGATAGAAGACTTGCTATTCAATTACTTAGTGATGGATATGTTGTTATATTTACTGCTGGTACTGGAAATCCTTTCTTTACTACAGACACAGCAGGGTGCTTGAGAGCAATAGAAACACAATCTGATCTTATGCTTAAGGCAACAAGAGTTGATGGGGTTTATGATTCAGATCCTGAAATAAACAAAGATGCAGAGTTCTTTTCTGAGCTATCTTTTGATGATGCAATTTCAAAGAATTTAAAGGTTATGGATGCGACTGCCCTTACTCTTGCAAGAGATCATAAATTACCTATAAAAGTTTTTAATGTAAACAAACCAAATGCTCTTAAAAATATCATTTGCGGCGAAAAAATAGGTACACTAATATCATAATATGAACGAATTAATAAATAATGCTGCAGAGAGAATGGAGAAATCTATTTCTTCTCTAAATCAAGCTTTTAATAAAATTAGGACTGGTCGAGCTAATCCATCTATCTTAGATGATGTAAAGGTAGATTATTACGGTACTCCAACAGTTCTAAATCAAGCAGCTAGCATAAGTGTAGAAGATGGAAGATCATTGGTTATTTCACCATGGGATAAATCTTTAATACCTGAGATAGAAAAAGCCATAATGAATTCAAATTTAGGTTTAAATCCAAGTACATCCTCAGACTTAATCAGGATATCTATGCCTGCATTAACTGAAGAAACTCGTCAGGATTATATTAAACAGGCCAGATCAGAAGCTGAAAATGCAAGAGTATCTGTAAGAAATATAAGAAGAGATTCAAATCAATCTGTAAAAGATAGCCAGATATCTGGAGATATTTCTGAAGATGAGCAAAGACGAATGGAAGATTTAATCCAGAAAGAGACAGATAAATACATAGCTTTAGTAGATTCAGAACTTAAGAAGAAAGAAGCTGATCTTTTAGAAATCTAAAAAGCCTCATGGCTAAATCATCAAGACATATCTTAAAAGGTGGTTTAAACGTTGCTGTCATTATGGATGGTAATGGAAGATGGGCATTATCTAACTCGCTAAATGTAAGCAAGGGGCACCAAAAAGGGGTGCAAGTTGTCAAAGATATAGTTGAAGAAGCTGTAAATCAAAAAGTATCATCTTTAACCTTGTATGCATTTAGCTCTGAAAATTGGTCAAGACCAAAGGCTGAAATAGAGGCGATTAAGAAACTAGTTTTAAGTGCAATAGAGGAGCAAGTACCAGAACTTATCAAGCAAAAGGTAAAATTAAAATTTTTTGGAAGACATGAAGATTTTGGCCCTGTGGTAGCATCAAAAATTCAAGAAGCAGAATCTGACACCAATGTGTCTCTACCTTCATTGAATCTTAATGTTGCTCTTGGTTATGGAGGAAGGCAGGATATAGTTGATTTAACAAAAAAGATATCATTAAAAGTCCTCTCAAAAGAAATCAATACTGAAGATATAAATGAACAAATGATTGGGGATTACTCATGTGTTCCTGAAGATAAAATTGACTTATTAATCAGAACCGGCGGAGATAAAAGAATAAGCAATTTTCTTTTATATCAGATAGCATATGCTGAAATTTGTTTTGTAGAAAAATTCTGGCCTGATTTTGAAAAAGATGATTTTGTAAGTTGTATTAATAATTTTAATAAAGTGAGCAGAAGGTTTGGCGCAAGAATTTAAGCAAAATTTTATAATAAGGTCTATAACAGGCATGGGAATTACCTTGCCCATTTTTTTTATTATTTTTCTTGAGAATAATTATATTTTTATTGCTTTCTTGGCTTTGATAACTGGTGTAGCTATTTTTGAATGGTATAAAAATTCAAATAATAAGGGGTTTGTAATAGATAGTATTCTTATTTCTATGTTTGCTCTTTTGGTTAGCCTTTATGCTGATGAATTTCTTTTATATTTTATATTCTTTATATCAGTATTTTGGTTTATTTTTTCTATATCCCTTCTTACAAAAACGTATACAAAGTTAAGCTATATTTCATTTGAAAATAATTATTTACGAACACTGATACCTTTAAGTTTTTTTGGAGGTGGGGCTTACTTGATAGGTCAAGATAACTTCCTTCCATTTTCTAATTATTATCTTATGCTAGTAATAATTTTAAATTCTGCAATATCAGATAGCTCAGCTTACTTGGTTGGTTCATTTTTTGGTAAAAATTCTTTACTTAAAGAAATTAGTCCAAATAAGACTCTAGAGGGTTTTCTTGGAGGTGTTATAAGTTCTACTATTTTTGGACTTTTAATATCTCACCTATTTGAAGTTAATTATATTTTTATAGCAATTCTTGCTATTGGATCTATATTTGCATTTACTGGAGACTACTTTTTTAGCTTTTTAAAAAGACAAAGCGGAATAAAAGATACTGGTTCGTTGCTCCCGGGCCATGGAGGTATTTTAGATAGAATGGATTCCCATTTTTCTGCAATCCCGGTCATTATTCTTTTAATAATTTTCCTTATATAAATGAAAAATATACTTTTGCTTGGAGCTACTGGCAGCATAGGAGATAGCGTGCTTTCAGTAATTGAGCAGAATAAAGACTCATTAAATTTATATGCAATGACTTTAGATAAAAATGTATCTAAAGCAAAAGAAATTTTAAGTACATTCTCTCCAAAATATATTCATATACATAGTGAAGAAGCATTTGATCAGTTTATTAAATCCTCTCAAAGTAATACCAATGCTATCCATGGAAATGCAGACCTAAATTCACTAGTTTGCGATAATAATATAGATATTATTGTGTCAGCTATCTCTGGGTTTGCTGGGTTAGAAGCAACAGCAATTGCAGTAAGGACAGGAAAGACAGTGCTGCTCGCTAATAAAGAAAGTATTGTTACAGCCGGTGAAATAATTTTATCTTCGGCCAGTTCAACTGGGACAACCATCATTCCAATAGATAGTGAACATAATGCCATTTTTCAATGTCTCGCAGGAGAAAAAAATACCAATGATGTTTCAAAAATTATAATAACAGCATCTGGTGGGCCATTTTTAGATAAAAAATTAGATGAGCTTAAGAACGTAACCAAGGAACAGGCTTTGCAGCATCCTAATTGGAGCATGGGATCTAAGATATCAATTGATTCAGCGACTTTAGTTAATAAATGTCTTGAACTAATAGAAGCAAAATATTTATTTGACTTAGATGAAAATTTTTTTGAATTAGTTATACATCCTCAAAGTATTATTCACTCCATAGTTACATATAGAGATGGATCAAGCATCTGCCAGATGAGTAATCCTGATATGAGAGTCCCTATCGCCCACGCATTGTCTGGCGATAGAAGGTTAAATAATAATTTTAATGAAATTAATTTTTCTGAACTCAAATTAACTTTTAGTAATTTTCCTGATGACAGAAAAAAATTAGAGAGTATTGCAAGAGAAATATGTAATAAAGGAAATAGTTCAGGGATTGTTTTTAATGCTGCAAATGAAGTAGCAGTTAGTAGTTTCCTTAATGATGAGATATCTTTTAGCCAAATTTATGATGTAATTTATAGAACTTTTGATACCACTCCCATGTCTAACATTGTTGATATGGAGTCAATATATGAAAAAGACATTGAATCACGCATGGAGGCAAAGAAGGTGGTAAAATCCCTCTCTTAAAAAAATAAGAAATTATGATTACATTTATTATTTATCTTTTATCATTTATGGCGCTTTTAGGTGTTTTGGTAACTATTCATGAGTATGGACATTTTATTGTTGCAAGACTCTGTAAAGTTCATGTTCAGAGATTTTCTTTAGGTATGGGTCCTGTGATGTATACCAAATTGGATAAACATGGGACTGAGTTTGCACTCTCATTGCTTCCATTGGGTGGTTATGTATCTATGATAACTAATAAGTTAATAGAGGTTGAGCCTGAAATCAAAGAGACTCTTACTGATGAGCAATTAAAGAATACCTTTGATTCAAAACCTAAATGGCAGAGAGCGTCTATTATGTTTGCAGGCCCTTTAGCGAATTTCCTACTTTCAATATTTATATTTTCTATTATATTTTTGAATACTCCAGATCCTCAAGCTGTAACAGTAGTTAAAGATCAGAGTTCATCAATTATTTTTAAAAATGATGGTCAGTCTATAGTTGCTGGAGACGAAATAAAGTCGATTAATTCAGTTGCAATAAATGATCCCAAAGATATTAATCTAGAGCTATTATCTTACGCAGGTTATTCTGGATATATAGATCTTGGACTAAAAAGGAATGGTATTGATAGTCAGTTAAATGTCAGCATTCAAGTTACAGATTATTTGCCAACATCTGAATCCCAATCTAATCCATTAGGCTACCTTGGATTAACTGTAGAAAATAAAATGATGCCTATTGTTGGGCAAATAGTTTCAGGAGGGGCTGCAGAATCTGCAGGCCTTAAACCGAATGACATTATAAGAAAAATTGATAACCAAAAAATACAATATGCAAGTGATCTAAGGGCTGCGGTATCGATGATACCAAATTCAACCGCACTATTTAACATTGAAAGGGAAGGTGAGTTAATTCAGCTTCCAGTTAAAATCCAGTCCCAATTAGATAATGAGGGCAAAGAATATGGGGCAATAGGAATAGCTTTTGGAACATCTAGAAGTCTATCCCAGGCTGTATCGAAAGGAATATTTGAAACATATAATTTAAGTAAAAAAACATTACAATTTATTGGAAAGATGTTAACTGGCAATATGGGCACAGAAAATTTAAGTGGTCCTATTGGTATTGCAGAGATGGCTGGAAATACAGCACAAGCTGGGCTTCTTCCATTTTTATATCTTATGGCGTTGCTTAGTATTAGTCTTGCTGTATTAAACTTATTACCGATTCCTGTTTTAGATGGCGGTCAGCTTACACTGCTTGGTCTCGAAGCACTTAGAGGCAAGCCTTTATCAGAGAAGGTAGAAAATTATATATATAGTGGCGGCGCAATTCTTGTTGGCATGTTAATGATTTTTGCAGTTTTTAACGACGTTTCAAGATTTTTTTAGGTAAGAAATTGAAAAAATTAAAAATATATTTACTTGGCTTTTTGTTATCAACTCAGCTCGTTGCTTTTGAGGATTTTTTAGTTAGTGATATCAGGATAATAGGATTACAAAGAGTATCTACCGGAAGTATATTCAATGTTATCCCTATTAGTGTTGGCGACAATATAGACCAAAGAAAATCATCTGACATTACTCGTTCACTTTTTGCAACCGAACAGTTTGATGATATTCAGATAGCAAAAGATGGCAATACATTGATTATTGTTGTCCAAGAAAGGCCATCAATTTCTGCTATAGATATCTCAGGTAATAAAGCCTTGAAAACTGAGCAATTATTAGAAAGTTTGGATGGTGTTGGTATTAAGGAGGGAGAAGTATACAAAAGATCTACGCTTGAAAAAGTTAAATCTGAGCTTGTTCGTTCCTATGCATCAAATGGAAGATATGGCGCTGCTGTTGATATAGAAGAAATTAAAAAACCTAGAAATAGGTTGGAATTAAATATAGAGGTTGATGAAGGCAAAAGCGCAAAAATTGAGAGTATCAATATCATAGGTAATGAGCTTTTTTCAAACGAAGATTTATTAGAAGGTTTTGAACTGTCTTCAGGCTCATTCTTCTCATTCCTTTCTAACGATAATGCTTATTCAAGAGAGAAACTCAAAGGGGATATTGAGAGTCTAGAATCTTTTTATTTAAATAGAGGCTACCTAAAGTTTTCTATAGAATCTTCACAAATCAGTCTTTCAAAAGATAAAAAATCAATTTTCATAAATTTTAATATTTTTGAAGGTGAGCAATACACTATTAATGAGGTTGAGGTTATTGGTGATCTACCTTTCGAAGACTCGGTCTATGAAGAAATAACTGATACTTTAAAAGATAAAATTTATTCTCAAGCGCAAATTACAGGTATTGAAGAATTTTTCACTAATGTACTAGGTAATCAAGGCTATGCCTTTGCAGAAGTAAGTGGTAACCCTGAGATTGATGATGAATCTCAAATGGTTAAACTAATAATTCAAGTTGTACCCGGAAAAAGAACTTATACAAGAAAAATCTTATTTACAGGAAATAACCTTACTCAAGATTATGTAATGCGAAGAGAAATGAGACAATTTGAAGGAGCATGGTCTTCTGATAATAGTATTGAGGCGTCAAAAGTTAGGCTCGAAAGACTTGGTTATTTCAAAGAGGTTAATGTTGAAACTGTTCCTGTTGTAGGAACTGACGATCAAATAGATGTTATTTTTAGTGTAGAAGAAGAAAATACTGGATCTATTGGTGGAAATATTGGTTATAGTGATTTTGGTTTGATGTTGGGCTTCAATCTTCAAGAACAAAATTTCCTAGGAACTGGAAATACAGTAGCTATTGGCATTAACAAAAATGTTTACAGTGAGCAATATAACCTCTCTTTCCTTGACCCATTTGCAACCAAGGATGGAGTTAGCTTAGGTTATAACGCATATTTCAGAGAAACAGATTATGGCGAATACAATGTTGCTAATTATCTCACCAATTCCAATGGATTCGGACTTCAGTACGGTTGGCCAATTTCAGACACTCAAAGACTCAATCTCAGCCTTACTTATGACAAAACAGATATAGATATAGGTAGACAGCCTGCAAGAGAAATATGGGATTTTGTTAATGCTGAAGGGAATATATTTGAAACGCTTAACTTACAGACTCAGTGGCAGCGAGTTACTCTAAATAGAGGAATGTATCCAACAGATGGAGCATCAACTGCAATAAGCTTATCTGCAACTGTTCCTGGGAGTGATATAAATTACTATAGAGTTAATTTAAGACAAAAATTCTATCAACCTCTTGGTGGAGATTTTGTTTTTGGTTTTAACGGAGAGATTGGTTATCTATCAGCTTTTGGTGATACTAATGAGACGCCTTTTTATCAAAATTTCTTTGCTGGAGGTCCTCGATCATTAAGAGGCTTCGAGTCTAATACTTTAGGACCAAGAAGTACTGAAGCGCCTTGCTATGAGTTTAATTATTCAGAGGGAACTTGTCCAAATTTAATTGATTCGGATGGAGATGGTATTTTAGATAAGCCATATTACAACCCATATGCTAATTCCACATATAATAAAAGAGTATCAATCGGAGGAAATGTTAAGGTTGAGGGAAGCTTACAGTTAATATTTAGACTACCTTTTATTGAAGACCAAAGATCAATGAGGTCTGCATTCTTTTTTGATTTCGGTAATGTTTTTTCTGATAATTGTAAAGAGTATCAATTTAATTGTTACAAGCCTTCAATTGATGATTTAAGGTACTCTTATGGGGTTGGAATCACATTTGTTACAGGGTTTGGGCCTATGAGTTTTGCAATATCTAAACCAACCAATGCAGGGCAGTATGAAGAGACAAAGGAATTCCAATTCACTGTAGGAAATGTATTCTAATTAATATAAAATGGTCACACCAATTAAGGGGTTATTATGAAAAACGTATTTAAATTTAATTTATTCTTAGTTCTGATTTTATCAGTACCTGTGTTTGCTGTTGATGGAATGGCTGTTATAGATATGAGAACTGCTGTGTTATCAACTCAAGCTGCTGCAGATGCATTTAAAGCTCTTGAAGAAGATGCAGATTATGCCTCTAATCTTGAGGAAGCCCAGTCCCTGCAAGCAGAAAGACAAAGCATTGCAGAAAATCTTCAAAAAGACTTAGAAACTCTATCTCAATCTGAAATTGCACAAATGCAAAAAGATATTCAAGATAAAGGTAAAGATCTAGAGTTTTTAGCAGGTAAAATTCAGCAAGCTCAAGAAGAAACTGCACAACAAATTTTTGCGGCAAATGGTCAGGCTATGCAGAAAATTATTGGTGAGCTAATTCAGGCAAAACAAATAAAAGTTCTTTTACAAAAAAATGACAATATTTTATTTAGTGACCCGGCTTTAGATCTAACTGATGATGTTACATCTATGCTTGATGTTGCTGCATCAGAGGCTAATACTCAATCAGAGTAGTGTCCGAAGATAAGAATTTTACTTTAGCTGATCTAGCAGAATATACAAATTCTAAAGTTATTGGCAACGGCAATGTCGTTGTCAATAATCTTGC
Source organism: uncultured Gammaproteobacteria bacterium (assembly GCA_964469915.1). Taxonomy (GTDB): domain Bacteria; phylum Pseudomonadota; class Gammaproteobacteria; order Magnimaribacterales; family D2472; genus SCGC-AAA076-P13. The sequence continues at coordinate 18,296 of CAYXZT010000006.1, read as the reverse complement.
AACCATAAAGAGTGCAAATTCAGATTCGATAACCTTTCTTTCCAACACAAAATATACTAGCTTCCTCGAAACTACAAAGGCTGTAGCAGTTGTTGTTCATGAGAGTCATGAAACAAAGGAGGGTATGAATTACCTTAAATCTAAGGATCCTTATCTAGTATTTGCGAAACTTTCTACAATTTTTAAGAAGTCCAATCCAGATAATAGCCTTGCAATTATTCACCCATCTGCTGTTATCTCTCCGTCAGCAAATATTGGAAAAAATGTAAATATTGGTGCTAATGTCGTCATTGGACATGACTGTATTGTTGAAGATGATGTGGTTATTAAATCTAACACATCTCTTGTTCAAGACGTTCATATTGGTAAAAGATCAATTATTCACAATAATGCTATCTTGGGTTCTGATGGATTTGGATATGCGCCATCTAAAGATGGGTATATCAAAATAGAACAATTGGGAAAATTAATTATCGGATCTGATGTGGAAATAGGATCAGGGTGTTCTATAGATAGAGGCGCATTGGACAATACAGAAATTCATGATGGAGTTAAGCTTGATAACCAAGTTCATATTGCTCATAACGTAATTATTGGAAAAAATTCAGCTATTGCAGCCTGTTGTGCCATTGCAGGCTCTTCAGTAATTGGTGAAAACTTTCAAATGGGAGGTCTCTCTGGTGTTTTGGGTCACCTATCAATATGCGATGATGTAATAATTGGTGCCCATACTCTTATAACTAAAAATATTAAGGAACCTGGTAACTATATAGGTATAATGCCCGCTCAAAATCAAAAAGATTGGGCTAAATCATCAATCTTTATTAAAAATAGAGGCTAATTAATATGAATGATTTCTATGATGAGATATCTACTTTTCTTCCACACAGAGAACCCTTTTTATTTATTGATGAAATTAAAAATATTGATATAGGTAATTCTATACATTGTGTGAAGCACAATTCACCAGAAGAAGATTATTTTAGAGGTCATTTTCCAAATAATCCAATCATGCCAGGCGTAATAATACTTGAAGCATTGGCTCAAGCATCAGGAATTTTGGGCTTCAAAACTTTGGAAAAAACTCCTGAAAATGGATCTTTATATGTTTTTGCTGGAATAGATAAAGCAAGATTTAGAAAAAGGGTAGGACCGAATGATTCGATCGATCTTTTTAGTCAGGTAGTTAATGAAAAAAGAGGTATATGGAAATTTGAAACCAGAGCTGAGGTTGAAGGTGAGTTAGCATGTTCAGCAACAATTATGTGTGCGGATAGGAAGGTTTAATGAGTATTCATCCCTCATCAATAGTCAGCGATTCTGCTAATATTCATCCTTCTGTAAATATTGGCCCATTTTGTATTATTGGTGATAATGTTGAGATTGATAGCGGATCATCAATTCTTAGTCACTCCGTTGTAAAAGGTCCAACAAAAATTGGTAAAAATAATACGATTTATCAGTTTTCATCTATAGGAGAAGATACTCCTGATAAAAAATATAAAGGAGAAAAAACTGAGCTTATCATCGGTGATGATAATATTTTTAGAGAGGGAACAACCATCCATAGGGGAACAATTCAAGATAAGGCTCTGACAAAAATTGGTAATAATAATTTGTTTATGGCCTATGCTCATGTTGCTCATGATTGCATAGTTGGCGATAGTAATGTTTTTGCAAATAGTGCTGGTATTGCTGGGCATGTTGAGGTTGGTAGCTTTGTAACCCTTGGAGGTTTTTCTGCTGTTCATCAATTTTGTATTTTGGGTGATTACTCTTTTGTTGGAATGAATTCATCAATTACTATGGACATACCCGCCTATGTAAAGGTAGCCTCAAATCCTGCTAGAGTCATTGGGCTGAACTCTGTTGGCATGTCAAGGAATGAAATATCTTCGGATTCTATAAGCCTCATCAAGAAAGCATATAAGTTAATTTATAAAAAGGGCTACAGGTTAGATGATGCAATGAACAAGCTTCTTCTTTTATCAGAAGAAAATAATGATAAGTTTTTAGATATATTTATTAAATCAATACAATCGTCCAATAGAGGCATTTTAAGATAAGTGCAAACAAAAAAAACCCTTAGAGTAGGCATCGTTGTTGGTGAACACTCAGGTGATCTTTTGGGTTCAGAGCTAATCAAATCTTTAAAAAATGATAATGATATTGAACTCTATGGTATTGGTGGCCCAAAGTTATCTGACTTAGGCCTTAATTCAGAATTCGATTTTAAAAAAATTAATGTAATGGGTTTGATTGAGCCCATTAAAAATTTTAGAGAATTAAATAAGTTAAGAAATAAACTCATAAGTTTATTTAAAGATAAAAATATTGATTATTTTATTGGTGTTGATTCTCCAGATTTCAATATAACCATTCATAAAGAGTTAAAGAAAAATGGTCTTACAAAGAACATTCAATTAGTCAGTCCATCTGTTTGGGTGTGGAGACAAGGCAGAATTAAACACATCAGAAACTTTGTAGACCTAACTATTTGCTTGTTTAATTTTGAACATGAATTTTATCAAAAAGAAAATTTACAAAGCATTCATCTTGGACACCCATTTGCTGAACTTAAAAAAGAAAATACGGAAGTTGTTTTTAATAAATATAATCTTAATAGTCATAAGCGTTATGTCTCTATTCTTCCAGGTAGCAGGAAATCTGAAATTAAAAACTTACTGCCAACTTATATAGGTTTTATAAAAGAGCATTCAAAAATGTATAGTAATTATGAGTATCTTATTCCTGCGGTAGACGAGTTATCAATGCATGACATAAAGAGCATAATACCCCCATCACTTCCAATTCATGTTCATAAGGGTTGCTCTAAAGACTTTATGTCAGTGTCTGACTACTCAATAGTTACATCAGGTACTGCTACTTTAGAAGCTGCAGTTCTTGGTTGCAATCCAATTATTTGTTATAAAACGAGCTTTATTAATTATTCCATTATTTCAAGAATGTTAAAAATAGATAATGTAGGCCTTCCAAATTTATTAATGGGTTCAAGAGTTTTCCCTGAATTAATTCAAGGCGACTGCAATGTACAAAATTTGATGAAAGAAGCTGAAAAGATGCAAAAAGCCTTCAGCCAAAATTCTCATACATCTATTCTAAGAGAGCTACTTCTTGGAAAAGGCTTCAAAGAAACTGCAAAAAAAATTAGAACACTTTGACTGAATTAATTGCAGGAGTTGATGAGGTTGGCAGGGGATCTTTAGCAGGTCCTGTAATAGCTTCTGCTGTTATTTTAAAAAGTAAAATTATTGGTCTTAATGATTCAAAGAAGCTTTCTAAAACTAAAAGAGAACAATTAAACCAAGAAATCATAGAGAATTCATTCTTTGCATATGGTTCTGCCTCTGTTGAAGAAATTGATACTATAAATATTCTTCAAGCGTCATTATTAGCAATGAAAAGAGCTATACTTAATTTACCAATTAAGCCTCAAAAGGTTCTTGTCGATGGGACGCACAAGCCAGATATTAATATATCAGTTGAAACTATTATTGGTGGAGATTCTTTGATTGCAGAAATAAGTGCTGCATCAATAATTGCTAAAGTTTATAGAGATGATCTAATGATGAAACAAGATATTATTTACCCAAATTATGGCTTTGATAAACATAAAGGCTATGGGACAAAATTACATATTGAAAATATAAAAGCCCATGGTAGCTGCCCAATTCATAGAAAGTCATTTAAAGGGACTTCATAAGAATGAAGAGTGCATTTTCTCACTTAAGAGTTTCCTCAGAATTTAGTATTACTCAAGGACTTTTAACAATTAATCAAATTGTTGATAACGCCGTTAAGTATAATGTTCCATCTGTAGCACTTACTGACAAATCGAATATGTTTGGATTGGTAAAATTTTTCACTAAGTGTGAAGCAGCTGGTATTAAACCAATGTCTGGGTCATCTATAAGAGTGGCCTTTGAAGACGATGAACAGTCGCATGAATTACTGTGTTTGGCCAAAACGAATAAGGGCCATAAAAACCTTATGAGAATCATTTCCACTGCTCATAATAACTATAATTTTCAAACACCAATCATCAATTTCGAAAATTTGTCAGTTTTAAAAGATGATATTGTTGTTATTTCTGGTGGAAAAGACAGCCACATATACAATCTGATCAGAAGAAATAAATTTGAAGATGCTGAGAGCCGTATAGATCAATTTTTAAAAACTTTTGGTGATGATTTTGTTTTAGAGGTTCAAAGAACCAACAGGCCTGATGAGAATGAATATTTTTCTAATATATTGCCTATATCATCAAAAAAAGGCATCCCATTAATAGCTACCAATGATGTTTTATTTGCTCAAGAACAAGACTTCGATATTCATGAAACTAAGGTATGTATTAATACCGGGAAGACTTTGAATGATCCTAATAGAGAAAAATTTTTTTCTAAAGAGCAGTACTTTAAATCTCCAGATGAAATGAAGAATTTATTTGATGGTTTCGATGAACTTATTTCAAATACAATTGAGATATCCAAGAAATGCAATGTATCTATACACACAAAAAATTATTTTCTACCAGAATATCCAGTACCAAAAGAACATAATTTTGATTCTTTTCTCGTTGATTTATCCACTCAACGTATTAATGAGTACATTGATAAATTTGATGATAATAAAAAAAGTGAATACCTAGAAAGACTTCGTTATGAATTGGACCAAATCAAAACTATGGGTTTTTCTAGCTACTTTTTAATTGTCTATGATTTTATTCAATGGTCGAAAGATAATGATGTTCCTGTGGGGCCTGGGCGAGGTTCTGGAGCTGGATCTTTAGTTGCATTTGCATTAGGAATAACTACTCTCGACCCTCTGGAGCATGGGCTTCTTTTTGAAAGATTCTTAAATCCTGAGAGGATATCAATGCCAGATTTTGATATTGATTTCTGTATGGAGAAGAGAGATAAGGTTATTGAATATGTTAGTAATAAATATGGATCAGATGCAGTATCTCAGATAGCTACTTTTGGAACTATGGCAGCAAGAGCAGTTGTCAGAGATGTTGCCAGGGCTCTTGGCAAACCATATGCTCTTGGTGACAGAATCTCTAAAATGATTCCCTTTGCACCTGGAATGACACTAGATAGGGCGAAAGAAGAACAGCCAATATTTGCTCAAGCATCTAAAAATGATCCTGAGGTCAAAGAGATTGTCGATCTAGCATACAAGCTTGAGGGCATAGCAAGAAATGTAGGAAAGCATGCAGGTGGTGTAGTTATTGCACCAGGGAGTATTTCAGATTTTTGCCCAATTTATAATGACAGACAGTCTTCGTCTGTAATGACTCAATATGATAAAGATGATGTAGAAAAAATTGGGCTAGTAAAATTTGACTTTCTTGGACTCAGAACACTAACAGTTATTGATAGGGCTGTTAAATCAATAAATGCTATAAATAAAGAAAATAAGATATTAGATTTAGATCAAATACCATTAAATGACCCTAAGGTTTTTGAATTACTTTCTTCTGGAAAAACAATGGCTGTCTTTCAATTAGAGTCAACGGGCATGAGAGCTCTTATAAAAAGTTTAAAGCCAACAAAATTTGAAGAAATTACCGCATTACTAGCTCTGTATAGACCTGGACCACTTAACTCAGGAATGCATACCACTTTTGTAGACAGAAAGCATGGGAAAAGTCCTGTTGTCTATCCGCATGAGCTCCTCGAACCAGTTCTGTCTGAAACATATGGCGTTATTGTTTACCAAGAACAGGTGATGGAAGCTGCAAGAGTATTAGCTGGCTATTCAATGGGAGAGGCAGATATTCTCAGGCGAGTGATGGGAAAGAAAAAGATTGAAGAAATGGAAGAGCAAAGAGAAATTTTTGTAAAGGGATGTGAGGAAAAAGATATACCTAGAAAGAAAGCTGAAAAAATATTCGAATTAATTGAGCAGTTTGCTGAATATGGATTTAATAAATCACACTCAGCTGCATATGCGGTCATCTCTTATCAGACCGCTTATTTAAAAACATATTACCCTGAACATTTCATGGCAGCTGTATTATCTACAGAATTGGGTAATACAGATAAAATTCATGCCTTAATACAAGAATGTAAAAGAATGGGTATTAATGTTCTTAATCCAAATATCCTATCAAGCGTTAAAAGATTTATAGTTAATGAAAACCAAGATATTGAATATGGACTGGGAGCTATCAAGGGTGTTGCAGATCAGTTTATAAGTCACGTATGTCAGAGAAGAAATACAGGCATTTTTAGAGATTTATGGGACTTTTCTAATAAAGTTGACATCAAGCTTGGTGGAAAAAAATCCCTTGAAGCATTATCGCAATCAGGTGCGTTTGATAGTATCGCACCCTCAAGAACGGTTGCGATAGCAAGTGTTGAGGATATGCTTAAGGGAGCATCTAACGGCGTATCATCACAGGTTGCTCAAAGCGGAGATTTATTTGCAAATCTCAACGTTGAATTCGATCCCTATGAAAAATATAAAAATACTCAAGATATTCCACTAAGCGAACTCTTGGCGCTTGAAAAAAAATCATTGGGCTACTATTTATCAGGACACCCCGTTAAGGCAATTGAAAATTCTATAAAAAAAATTAGGTCTAAAAAAATATCAGACTTAAGTCAAGATACTAAAAGAGCTTCACTAGTTTGCTTAATTAATAGCGTAAGACAAATCAAAGATAAAAAAGGAAAACCATTAACTTTTATAAACTTTGATGATGGTACAGGAGTGATGGATGGTGTTGTGGCAGGTGATACTTTAGAGGATTGCCATAATATTTTAAAAGAAGGTCAGATATTAGTTCTTAAAGGAACTGTTGAGATAGATGATTTTAGATCTAAAGATCTTGGTGATGCAATGTATAGAATGAGAGTAAAAGAAGTTCATTCGTTGGACTCTGAACTCCACAAGAAAATCCAAAAAATTGTTGTGGATATAGAAAAGTCTGATCTACCTTCTTTGGATATCTTTTCAGAAAAACTTGATGAAATAGATAGTAACTTTTGGTCAGATGGTGTCTGCCAGCTTCACATTAGAGTTTTAACAGAAGAATCTGAGGCTATAATAGATATGGGTAGTAATTACAGATTTGAACCATCATTAACAAATATTAGTTTTTTAAAAGAAGTATTTGGAAATGAAGCTTTAGAGATATAATTAAGTACTTAATTATTGCAGCTTTAAATTTTTATGACAGATAAAAACAATAAACTTTCTGAATACATCCCTCAGAAAGATACTATTGAAGATCAAAAATTTCTTGATTTTGAGAAACCTATCCAAGAAATTTCTGAAAAAATATTAGCATTAAAAAATGCTGATATAGATAGCCCTGAATTGAACACGCAAATTCTGACGCTTCAAAAAGAAAGAGATCAGCTTACAAAAAAAATCTATTCTAAATTATCTATTTGGCAAACAGTCCAAGTTGCTAGACACCCTCAAAGGCCTCATACACTAGATTTTATAAAAAGAATTTTCTCAGATTTTGATGAATTGCATGGTGATAGACAGTTTGCAGATGATGCGGCAATCGTTGGTGGCATAGCATATTTAGAAAACACACCAGTTATGATTATTGGGCACGAAAAGGGGAGAGAGACTGAAGAGAAAGTAAAAAGAAATTTTGGCATGCCTCAACCTGAAGGTTATAGAAAAGCTAAAAGGTTAATGAGCTTAGCTGAACAATTTTCATTGCCTGTAATTACTTTTATTGATACTGCCGGAGCATATCCAGGTGTTGAGGGTGAAGAAAGAGGTCAAAGTGAAGCTATTGCTAGAAATCTTGCAGTTATGTCAGAGCTAAAAACACCAATAATAGTTGTTATAACAGGAGAGGGTGGTTCAGGCGGGGCATTAGCAATTAGCGTTGGAGATCATTTATCAATGCTTGAATATGCTACATATTCAGTTGCTTCTCCGGAGGCGTGCGCATCAATCATTTGGAGAACTGCAGAAAAGGCACCTGATGCTGCTGACGCTATGAAGGTTTCTTCTAGCGAGCTCAAAAAGATTAATATTGTCGATGAAATTATTTCAGAACCATTAGGTGGAGCACACAGGGATTATGATTTAATCTCTCAAAGTATTAAGGATTCTATAGTTAGTAGCTTGTCTAAGCTAAGCTCATTATCATCAGATGACCTAGTAAAAAGAAGGTATGAAAGACTTTTAGCTATTGGTTCTTAGGCTGTGCTAAAAATTCATTTAGAAAAGCATTTAAACTTTGATAATAAAATTTATGTTGCTTTTAGTGGAGGCAGTGACTCTTCTGCATTGTTGTATCTAACCTCTGATCTCAGAGATGAATATGAGCTCAATATTGAAGCAATTCATATTAATCATAACCTTTCAAATGACAGCAAAATTTGGGAAGATCATTGCAAGTCCATCTGTAAAAAATTAAATATACCAATTATAGTTAGGTCTGTTGAAATCAAGCCATGTGGTGATGGGCTTGAATCTGCAGCAAGAAAATTAAGATATAAAGAATTCGAAAGTATTTTAAAAGAAAATGATCAATTGCTAATGGCTCATCATGCTGATGATGTTGCCGAAACTTTTTTATTAAGACTTTTTAGAGGTACAGGCTCTGATGGGCTTGGAGGGCCACAGAAAAGAAGACCAGTTGGACAAGGAACTTTGATAAGACCTCTTTTAGATTATTCTAAAAAAGAATTACTAGAGTTCATTAAACAAAGAGATATCAAATTTATTGAAGATCTATCTAATTTTGAATCAAATCAAGATAGAAACTTTATAAGAAATAACGTAATGCCGCTAATTGGTGAAAGGTGGAGTAATGTTTCATCAAGAATATCTAATACATCTAAATTGCTGCAAGAAAGAAATGAAATATTTTCTGAACTATTTAACTCGAAATACAAAAATTTGATAGGTGCAAAAATTTCAATTAAGGAGCTAAAGCAGCTGGATTCATTGACTGCTATAAATATTATCAGACATTCGATAAAAGAAGAGGGTATTGCCTATCCGAACAAGAAAGTTACTCAAGAAATTATAAAGGTATTTTTAAAATCAAGCCCAGGCCCTAATGCTGAGGTTAGTTGGTCCAGAGCGGATATGGATCAGCCTGGCGGCAGATTATGCAAGAAAGATGGCTATATTATTATTTTAAAAAAGTAGAATATAATAAAAGTGGAGAGAAAACATGAAATTTGAAACATTAGAATTAGTAAAACAAGACAAGATAGCAACCATTACTTTCAATAGACCAGAGCTTTTAAATGCTGTTAATGAGCAATTTATATGGGATTTTCAGAAAGCCACTTCTGACGTGAAAGAAGATAACAGTATAAAGGTGCTTATTATAAATGCATCAGGCAGAGGGTTTTGTGCAGGAGCAGACTTAAGTGAGAGGAAATCAACTTGGGAGGGCTCTCAGGATGCGTTAATGAGAGGTTTTAAGCCATTCTTTGAAAATATTCTCTCTATGCCAAAGCCTGTAATTGCAGCCGTCCAAGGTCCTGCGGCTGGAATTGGAGCTTCAATTGCAATGTCATGCGATCTTAGAGTTATGTCTGAAAATGGATATATCCTTTCTGTCTTTAGCAATATTGCTTTAGTGCCCGATGGAGGATTATCATGGTTCCTACCAAGATTTATGGGATATTCAAAGGCATATGAATACGCTATCGAAGCAAAGAAAATACGGGCTGATGAGTGTTTGCATTTTGGAATGGTTAATAAAGTTGTGCCTGAAGAAGAGTTAATGCAATACACAATTGACTGGGCGTCAAAACTCGCAAAAAGATCATCGCAATCTTTGGCACATACAAAAAAGTTAATGAGAGATTCGCTTCATAATGATTATTGGAAGACTTTTTCAGATGAAGCAGAAATTCAAAATGATCTAACAAGAAGCCCTCAGAATTATGAGGCGGTATCAGCCTTCTTTGAAAAAAGAGAGCCTAATTTTGATTAGCTGTTTAGTTTACTAAGCCCAACTATAATGGCTTCAAAGGAAGCTATCGTGGTGTTTGGGTTGATTCCAACGCCCCAACTAGTTTTACCATCAAGCTCTAGCTCAATATATGCAGCTGCTTTAGCATCTGATCCAGAAGATATTGCTGATTGGTGGTAATCAGAAACTTTTATTTCAGTTCCGGTTTTTTCTCTTAGCCCGTTTATTAAAGAGTCAATGGGACCATTACCAGATCCACTCAAAGCTACTTCTCTTCCATTAATATTTAGGTTTAATTCTAAATAATGAATATCATTTTCTGATGAAGACTTGTGACTTATATAACTAAAGCCTTCTGTTGGAATTAAAAAATTGGTTTCAAATATTTGCCAAATTTCTGTTGTATTTATTTCTTTTCCAGATTTATCAGCTAACTTTTGTATTTTTTGACTCATACTTATTTGAAGCCTTCTAGGCAAAGATACCCCATGATCTTTTTCAAGCAAGAAAGCAACGCCTCCTTTCCCAGACTGTGAGTTTATCCTTACAACAGCCTCATAACTCCTTCCTAAGTCAGCAGGATCAATGGGAAGATACGGTACTTCCCAGACTGGGTTATTGGATTCTCTCATTCCTTGAAAGCCTTTTTTAATTGCATCTTGGTGGGAGCCTGAGAAGGCCGTAAAAACAAGATCACCTGCATATGGATGCCTAGGATGAACAGGAAGTTGATTGCAATATTCAACCTCTCGCATAACTTTATTTATATTTGTGAAATCAAGGTTAGAGTTTATACCCTGAGTAAACATGTTTAATGCTAGGGTAACAATATCTACATTACCTGTTCTTTCTCCATTACCGAAAAGAGTGCCCTCGACTCTATCAGCCCCAGCCATTAATCCAAATTCAGAAGCCGCGACAGCAGTCCCTCTATCATTGTGAGGGTGAAGGCTTAAGCATATATCTTTTCTATTTTTAAGATTTTCATTCATCCATTCTATTTGGTCGCCATAAATATTAGGTGTCGACATTTCAACTGTTGCTGGTAGATTTATTATTATCTTATGATTAGAAACTTCTTTTAGAATTTCAACTACAGCATCACAAACCTCAGCCGCATATTCAAGTTCAGTACCTGTAAAGCTTTCTGGAGAGTACTCAAAACGCCAATCTGTATCGGGGTTTTGTAATGCAAGATTCTTTACTCTCTTAGCTCCATTTATTGCAATATCTTTTATACCGGCCTTGTCCTGCTTGAAAACAACTTTTCTTTGAAGAGTCGAAGTTGAGTTATAAAAATGGACTATTGCTTGCGGAACCCCTTTGAGAGATTCAAAAGTTCTATCTATAAGCTCATCTCTTGATTGAGTTAGAACCTGTATAGTTACGTCAGATGGAATTTTTTTAGATTCTATAAGATCCCTTACGAAGTCAAAATCAGTCTGAGAGGCTGACGGGAAGCCTACCTCTATCTCTTTAAAGCCAAGTTCACAAAGAAGAGAAAACATCCTATCTTTTCTTTCCGCGCCCATCGGTTCTATAAGGGCTTGATTGCCATCTCTAAGATCAACAGAGCACCATAATGGCGCTTCATTTATAACATTTGAGGGCCACTTTCTATTCTCAAGTTTAATTGGCTCAAAAGGCTTATATTTGTTTACTAGATTATCCATTTTGTACTAAGTAAATGTTAATATTTTAATTCTATGATAACTTCATCTATTAAAACTAACCTTATCTTAAAAGAGATCGGGGTTACAAGATACTCTTTACGTTCATGTAAAGAAAAAACTAATGATAAAGAAGTTCATACCTATCAAAAAGGAAATATTCTAACATTACTTGATATTGGTTTTAATGATTTGCCTGAAGATCAAGCAGATCTTCTCAAGGCTATTATTGGTGCTATTAAGCCCAATCAATCGAATGAGAAAATTGAAAGTACTCATGTTAAATCAGCGAAAGAATTAGAAAAAATAATTTCATCAAATAATGATCTAACTGGAGTTATTATTTTTAACGACAATGAGTATGAAATTGAAGCTCCCATTCCAATAATAAGATCAAGCACCTTACAAGAAATAATAAAAAACCCTAGTTTAAAGAAGCCCTTATGGGAAAAGATTAAAAATAATCTTATCAAATAGTGTATAAAATCTCATTATTCGATGCCAATGATATAGAGGATGCTTATAAAATTGAGGTTCTTACAAACCCTTCGCCATGGTCATTCGATAACTTTAAGTCCTCTTTCGAGGTTGGTCACCATGGCCTAGCTTGCAAGGAAGGGAATGAAATTTTAGGTTTTCTAATTTTTTCTCCAATCAAGCCAGAAGCACACCTATTAAATATTGCAGTTATTCTTAGTGAGCAGTCAAAAGGAATAGGATCATTGCTAATTAAATCTATGATAAGTCAGTGCATGGTAATGGGTATTGATCACATTTTTCTTGAAGTTCGTGTAAGTAATGAGAAGGCTATAGGCTTTTATCAGAAGCATGGCTTCGTTAAGGATGCTATAAGAGATAAGTATTATTCTGGTGATATACCAGAAGATGCCTTATTAATGTCTTTAAAAATCTAAATATTATAGTAATTTAAGAATATCTGATTCAATAGATTCAGGTTTCGTTGTCGAGCCATATCGCTTAATAACCTCACCGTCTTTATTAACTAAGAACTTTGAGAAGTTCCATTTAATATTTTTTGTTCCCATTATTCCAGGACGCTCATTTTTAAGAAAATCATAAAATGGATCTGCATTATCGCCATTGACATCAATCTTATTGAAAATATTGAATGAAACATCATACTTTTCTGTACAGAAAAATTGAATTTCTTCATTGGATCCAGGCTCTTGACCTTTGAACTGATTGCATGGAAACCCAAGTATCTCCAACCCATCTTCAGCATATTTGTTATATAGCTTCTGAAGCCCTTCATATTGATAAGTAAAGCCGCATTCACTAGCGACATTAACCACTAATAAAACCTTGCCTTTAAATGAGCCAATAGAAACTTCATTCATGTCTGCATCTTTAACACTATAATCGTAAATTCTTTTAGACATTTAATAACTCCTCTATATTTTTCTTTATTTCTTCAGGTTCAGTCTTTGGTCCAAACCTTTTAATTTCTGTACCATCTTTACTTACTAAAAATTTTGTAAAATTCCACTCTATGTCATTCGATCCTGACTCTGAAGGATTGTTTTTTTTCAAGAATTGATAAATTGGAGCTGAGTTGTCTCCATTAACATCAATTTTATTAAATAAGCTGAAATTCACATCATACTTATCGGTGCAAAAAAATTGTATTTCTTCATTAGTACCTGGTTCCTGAGCTCCGAATTGGTTACATGGGAATCCAAGTATCTCAAGGCCATCATCTTTGTATTTGTTATAAAGATTTTGGAGGCCCTCATATTGGTATGTAAGCCCACATTCACTGGCAACATTTACAATTAACAAAACTTTATTTTTAAATGCCTCTAAGGTGATTTCTGTCATATCAGATTTTTGAACAACTTGATTGTAGATATGCGACATAATTTTTTCCTATTTCTATTGATTTAAAAGAGTTTATTGAACCCACTAATGAATGAATCAATATTATATAATCAATTACAAACAACTGTTGATGTAAATTTGAAAAATTTAAAAAAAGTGAACTATATTTGGAAAAAATTCTCAGATTTATCGAGAGACGAGCTCTATGAGATTATCCACCTTAGACAAAAAGTTTTTATTGTAGAGCAAGATTGCCCTTATATAGATGCCGATTTTTCAGATCAAGATGCATTTCACTTGCTTGGCTATGATGGTGAGCATCTTATTGCTTATTTAAGGGCCTTTCCTCCTGGAATTAAATATGAAGGGGTATCTCTTGGCAGAATTGTTGTTGATATTTCAAGAAGAGGAGAACAGTTAGGACAAAGTCTGACGGAAGAGGGTATTTCATATCTAAGTCAGCATTATCCTGGTATTGAAATTATTATTTCAGCTCAACACAGGTTAGAAAATTTTTATAATGATCTAGGCTTCACGCCAAGAGGCGATGTCTATTTAGAGGACGACATTGATCACATACAAATGTTTTATAAGAAATAAAACTATTCAATAATTTGAGATTTAAATAGCAATGTATGTATTTCTTCAGTAATAAATGGAGCAAAGGGATGCATCATTACCAATATTTCCTTTAGCATAGGTCTTAAGTTATCTGTTTCACCTGATTTCTTACACTCTTCAATATAAATATCACAGAACTTACTCCAAAAGAACTCATAAACTTCATTAATAGCAAAGTCTAACCTGTAATCTTCAATATTTTTTTGTATTTTACTTTTTGTTTTTTGAAATTCATCCATTATTAATTTATCTGCATCATTTTTAGGATCGAAAGACTCATTGCCAACTGGATAGCCATTAATAAATCTTGCAGCATTCCAAATTTTTGTACAAAAATTTCTATAACCTTTTAATCTGCCAAATTCAAAGCTAATGTCCTTGGTATGTGTTGCCAAAGAATAAAACGTCATTCTAAGTGCATCCGTCCCATATGATTCGATGCCTTTAGGGAATTGATTTCTTGTTTTACGTTCAATTTTTTGGGCAATTTTTTCTTGCATAAGATTTGAGGTTCTTTTTTCTACTAATTCATCTTGAGATATCCCATAAATAAGATCTAATGGATCAATCACATTCCCCTTTGATTTTGACATTTTCTGACCATTCTCATCTCTAATAAGACCAGTCACATATACATCCCTAAAGGGGATTTGATTTGTAAATTCTAGACTCATCATCATCATTCTAGCCACCCAGAAAAAAATGATATCAAAACCAGTTACAAGCAATGAGGTTGGAAAGTGTTTTTTAAAGTCATCAGTTTCATGAGGCCATCCCATTGATGCAAAAGGCCATAAACTTGATGAAAACCATGTATCGAGAACGTCATCATCTTGTTTAAGCTCTCTAGTATCTAAATCATATTGAGTTCTGATTTCCTCTTCATTATGACCAACATAAACATTACCCTCACTGTCATACCAAGCAGGTATTCTATGACCCCACCATATCTGCCTACTAATACACCAGTCTTGTATGTTGTCCATCCAGTTAAAATATGTCTTATCCCAGTTTTGAGGATGAAATTTAATGTCACCGTTATTTACAGCCTCATTAGCCCTAGCTGCCATTTCAGATGTTTTTACGTACCATTGATGACTCAATTTAGGCTCTATAACAACATTGGATCTCTCCCCGCGAGGGACGCTGATATGATATTTTTCTTCTTTTTCTAAAAGAGATAACTCACTCAATTTTTCAATAACAAGTTTTCTTACTTTAAACCGGTCAAGATTATTAAAAGGTGCGGGCACATTATCATTTGACCAAGCATCATCATTGAATATATTTATAGGCTCAAAATCGCTGTCAGTTTCAGAAGTTTCAACTTGGCCATTTACCTCATGTAATGAATATTTTTTGCCAATTTCATAATCATTAAAGTCATGTCCAGGAGTTATTTTTAAACAACCAGTTCCAAATTCCATATCCACATAATCATCAGCTAGTATAGGAATCTTTCTTCCCACAAAAGGTAAAACAATGTTCTTACCAATTAACTCTTTGTATCTTTCATCATCGGGGTTAACTGCGATTGCCATATCACCAAACATCGTTTCAGGTCTTGTAGTGGCAACTGTAATAAAGTCATCAGTTCCCTCAATCGGGTACTTGATATGCCACAATAAGCCATCCTTTTCTTGCCTAACTACCTCTAAATCAGAAACAGCTGTTTTTAAAGATGGATCCCAATTAACAAGCCTATATCCTCTATAAATTTTTCCTTTTCTATGCAGTTCGACAAATGCCTTAATAACAGCTTCATTAAAACCATCATCGAGTGTAAAGCGATATTTATCCCAATCTACAGTGCTTCCTAGTCTTTTAATTTGTGAGGTTATTTTTTCTTCTGAGTAATTTTTCCAATCCCAAACTTCTTCAAGAAATTTTTCCCTACCAAGATCTTTTCTTGTAATCTCTTTCTTCGCTAGGTTATTTTCAACAAGCATCTGCGTTGCAATTCCAGCATGATCACTTCCTACTTGCCAATAGGCATCTTTTCCTGCCATATGGTTATACCTTGTATAGAAATCCATAATAGCGTACTGAAAACTATGTCCCATATGCAGGGTGCCAGTAACATTTGGAGGAGGAATGACTTGAGAGAAAGACTCGCTAGATTCTGTATTAGCTACCTTTCTCTCAGACCAAATTTTTACCCACTTTTCTTCTATATCTGTAGGGAAGTACTGTTTATCCATATTTTTGGAATGGCTTTATTTTAATTTTTTGCTTAGAAGTAGTTCACTCAATAACGGAACAGGTCTTCCAGTTCCAGCTTTTATAGGCGAGCTATGCGATGCAGTTGCAGCAATATCTATGTGAGCCCATTTGTAATCATTAGTAAACTTAGATAAAAAAGCTGCAGCATGAATTGTGCCTGCTTCTCTGCCTCCGCCAATATTAGCTAAATCAGCATATCTTGTTTTAGTGCATGATTGATGCTCATCCCATAAAGGAAGTTGCCATGCTCTGTCACCAGATTCTTCTCCAGCATCTATAATCATGTCAGCAAGATGCTGATCATTTGCCATGACACCACTAGCATGTCTTCCTAGAGCAACTACTACAGCCCCAGTAAGGGTTGCCATATCAATAACATGAGAAGGTTTATATTTGCCTACATAAGTCAAAGCATCAGCAAGGATTAACCTGCCTTCAGCATCTGTATTAAGGATTTCAATAGTTTGACCAGACATTGATGTCACAACATCTCCAGGTTTGGTTGCTGTTGATGAGCACATATTTTCAGCACATGCCATGACACCGACCACATTAACATTTGCATTCACTCTAGCTAAGGTAGACATTACACCAAAAACTGTTGCAGCCCCGCACATATCCCATTTCATTTCATCCATAGCAGGACTTGGCTTAATAGAAACACCACCTGTATCGAATGTCACACCTTTACCTACAAGGGCTACAGGCTTCTCAGAAGGTTTGCCACCCTTATATTCTATTACCATCATTCTGGCAGGCTCTGCACTTCCTCTTGAAACACTTAAAAAAGAACCCATGCCCATTTTTTCAAGATCTTTTTCATTAAATGATTTAACTTTAAGCTTAGGAAAGTCCTTTGTCATTGCTTTAACTTTTCTCTCGATAATTCTTGGTGTGCAGTGATTGGCAGGGAGGTCTCCTAAATATTTAGCTGTATTCACACCTTCACCAATTGCATAACCTTTTTTTGCAGCTGCCTTTGCTTTTGTTAGATCGGCTCCTTTAAGCCCAGTTGTAACGATAGTAAGTTTTTTAACACTTGGCTTCTTTGCAGTTTTGTTTTTTGTTTCTGAGAAAATATAAACATTAGACTCTACAGTTTTAGCAATCATCTCAATTAGCCATAACTCATCTTTTCCTGATGGAGATATTGCTCCACTCATGATCGAAAGGTCTTTTGCATTAATGCTGTTAGCTTTCTTTGCAATAGCTTGATATGAGCTTATCCATTTATGCATAGGCGCATTGGCATCAAGTCCCTTTACCAGCATTATATTTTCTGCTTCTATTCCATCAATTTTTGGTAAAAGAATACTGCTTCCTGAATCTTTTAAGTGCGAGGTAATTGTCTTAGATATATAACTTTTTGAAACTTTGTTTAGATCTTTAAATGCAGAGTCTTTATTTGTATCTTTGTTAACTACAATAACAAGTAAACCTGTTTTTAATGATGTTAATGCATTTGTTGATGTGTCTATTAATCCAATGTTATTTAAAACTTTATATGCCATGTAAGCTCTCCTATTTATAGTTTTCTAGTGATAAGATATTTATTGTAATGCATCATAGTTCTCAAGGCATGTATAAAAAAAATATTCTTGCAAAAAGTTTAAATATAGAAGTATTAAAAACTTCTATCAGTATTCTGATGATCCTATTTCTTTTAGTTGTAGGCTCAAGATTTGTTGGTTATTTTGAAAAAGCTGCTGAGGGCTCGATGGACCCAGCTATTATTTTTAGTGTTATTTTTTTGAGATTTCCAGATTTCATTACCTTGCTTATACCCTTATCTTTCTTTCTTGGAATATTAATAAGTGTCAGTAGACTTTATGCTGAAAGAGAAATATATGGATATATTTCAGTTAGTCTCTCGCAGCTAGATCTAGTTAAATTTTTGGCCCCCCAAGCATTTATATATTTTTCAATAACTTTAATTTTAAGTCTATATATAGCCCCATATACGAAAGCATTGTCTCAAGAATTAATATCTATAGATTCTTTTGAAGAGC
>CAYXZT010000005.1:0-30522 GCA_964469915.1 uncultured Gammaproteobacteria bacterium | reverse complement strand
CAGAACATTTTGACATTGGTCTAAGAAAGTTCAAACGTGCCTGCGAAAAAGCAGCGATTGTTCCTGAAATAAGAGCAAGAGAATTTTACGAAAAACCAACTGAAAAAAGAAAACGCTTAATGGCAGCTGCTGTTAAACGTGCAAGGAAATCTAACAGAAAGTATTCTTTCCCAAGACAAAGATCATACAGATAGCCTTGTCCCTTCTTTCAGAAATTCAGTCAGACCTCAAACAAGCAATGCTTGATAAAGACGATTTAACTCGTGATACATTGCGTATGTTCAAATCTGAGGTTCAAAAATTTGAAATAGATAATAAAGATACTGCCAGTGATGCTCAGGCTTTGCAAATTATCAACAAGATGATTAAACAAAGAAAAGATTCAATAGCTCAATTCACTGATGGAGGAAGAGCTGACCTTGCTGAAAAAGAGCAGTTGGAGGTTGACGTCCTTTCAAAATACAAACCGACACAACTTAGTGATGAAGAAATTACCACCAAGGTTAACGCAGCAATTGCTGAATCTGGTGCTGCTTCTATGCAAGACATAGGTAAAGTAATGGGAATTCTTAAAACATCTATTGCAGCCGGTACGGCAGATATGGGTGTTGTAAGTAAAATTGTTAAAGAGCAATTAAGCTAAATACTTAAAAGGGTCTTCGCACTCTTTAGGAAGAAAATATGCAAAGAAACAACGACAGAAAGCCTAATGAGCTAAGAGAGATATCAATTGAACCTAATATTAATGTCCATGCTGAGGGATCAGTCCTTGTATCATTCGGAAATACTAAAGTAATCTGTACTGCATCCATAGATACCAACGTTCCAAGATGGATGAGAGGTAGCGATGAAGGCTGGGTAACTGCTGAATATGGAATGCTTCCAAGATCAACCAATGAAAGAATGGGTAGAGAAGCTGCTAGAGGAAAACAAAGTGGAAGAACGCAAGAAATTCAAAGACTTATAGGAAGATCTTTAAGGCAAGCTGTTAACCTAAAATATATCAAAGGTAAAACCATCAATGTTGACTGTGATGTTATCCAAGCAGATGGCGGCACTAGGACAGCTTCAATTACTGGTGGATGTGTAGCATTATTTCTTGCTTTGAAGAACCATCATGATGATCATAGGGCTATAAGAACACATGTAGCTGCAGTTTCACTTGGAATACTTGACGGGCAAGTTGCGCTCGACTTGGACTATAAAGAAGACAGCAGTGCTGAGGTTGATCTAAATCTTGTCATGACTGATAGCTCAGAGATAATTGAAATACAAGGAACTGGTGAAGAAGCTCCGTTCAACAGAGAGCAACTTGATGGTATGCTTGATGTTGGAAGCGCAGCAATTGCCGACATTATCCAAAAACAAAAGGCCTGTTTAAAATAAGTGAAAGATTATCAAAAAATATTTTTAAATCTAGCATTAGATGTAAAAGCATTAGAATTTGGAAACTTTACTCTTAAATCAGGCAGGACTAGCCCCTATTTTTTTAATGCAGCAAAAATGCTGTCAGGAAACCTATCAGAGTTAGCCAATTGCTATGTTGAAGCCATTCATGAGACTGAAATAGATTTTGACAGTATCTATGGGCCTGCATATAAAGGTATATTTCTTGGATCAATGGTGGCTTTAATTCTAAGTCAACAAGGAAAACATTACCCTCTTTCATTCGATAGAAAAGAAATAAAAGATCATGGTGAAGGTGGAAATATTATTGGCAATAATCCAAATGGAAATGTAATGATAATTGATGATGTCCTATCTGCAGGAACCGCTGCAAGACAATCTATTGAATTAATAAAAAATATAGGCGCAGTGCCAAAGGTTTTTGTTGTAGGCTTGGATAGGCAAGAGAAAGGGTCATCAGAAGAATCTGCTTCATCTGAGCTACAAAATGATTTTGGTATCATTGTAAAATCTATAGTTAATCTTGATACGCTAATATCCTTCACAAAGAATGATCCAAGCTATGTCCAACATCTGGATAGCCTAATGGCGTATAGAGAAAAATGGGGAACTTAAATGTTTTCTGGAATTGTTGCAGTTAAAAGCAAGGTCTCAAAAATAAAAAAATATGATGACTACTTGTCATTAGAAATTTCAACACCCAAAGGTTTTGATAAAAGCCTAAAAAGAGGTGCAAGTATATCTGTAAATGGTGTTTGTTTAACTTCGAAAGATAATGGCTCTAAATCATTAAAATTTGATTTGATTGAAGAAACCATTGCTAGAACAAGTTTTAAGCATATAAAGAAAGGAGACATAGTTAATCTTGAAAGATCTATAAAGGCCTCTACTGAGATTGGAGGGCACTTAATGTCAGGACATGTGCACTTTACTGCCAAAGTTAAAAAAATTATAGATAAAAAAAATACTAGAGATATGCAGATTTCATTAGCAAAAAAATACTCAGATTACGTTATGGAAAAGGGTTATATAGGTATTAATGGGTGTAGTCTAACTATTGGGAAAGTAAATACAAACGGATTCAATATTCATTTAATTCCTGAGACCCTAGACATAACAAATTTAGGGCAACTGTCCAAAGGTGATCTTGTGAATATAGAAATTGATCAAAATACGATAACGGTTGTTAATACTGTAAAGAAAACTTTAGCTACTAAGATATCTAGCTAGCACTGCCATTCTTATTGCTACACCATTAGCAACTTGATTCCTTATCACTGAGTTGTCAGACTGATAAACGCTTTCAGATATTTCAATATAGTTCACTGGTCCAGGATGCATAACAATAACGTCCCCTCTGGCCTGCTCCACTCTTTCAGAGGTTAATTCATAAGCATGTTTATAATCATCTAGATCTAGATTTAACTCTTCTTCAAACCTTTCATATTGAATCCTCAAAGTAATAATTACATCAGCATCTTGAACGGCTAAATCCAAATCTGGTTCATATTTCCCCAAGGCAGGATCTAGGTATTTAGAGCACATGCTTGGGTGACCGCAGAAAGTTAATGAGTTAAAAGAAAAATTAGATATACCTTCAACAAACGATGAGGTGACACGAGAATGATCAAGATCCCCAACAATAACAATATTTAAATCATCTATTGATCCTTTGTTATCAATAATTGTCATCAAATCTATTAATGCTTGAGTTGGGTGAGATATTGAACCCTCTCCGCCATTAACAAAAATCATTTCAGGCATATATTCATTAAGTTCACGAATAACCGACTCAGGATGTCTAAGAACACACAGATCTACACCCATAAGACCAAGAGCATCAATTGTTTCGTAAATTGATTCTCCTTTTTCAATTGAGGAGCTAGATGCATCAAAACCAATTACGCTACACCCCAAGTTCTTTGCGGCAATCTCAAATGAAGATTTGGTTCTTGTGCTTGGCTCACAAAAAACATTTGCGACTGTTTTGTCAGGAAATAGATTCTCTTTTTTAAAAGAGCCATCGTCATTTTTAAAATTTTTAGCGAATTCTATAAGATCAAGTATCTCTTGTTTGGATAGATCATTTATTGATAAAAGGCTTTTACTCATTTAGTTCAACCACCGCATCCATTTCAACATTTACTCCAAGCGGAAGAGATGAAACTTCAACTGTTGCTCTTGCAGGGTAAGGCGCTTGAAAGTGACTCTCCATAGCGCTATTAACAATAGAAAAGTCATTCATATCCGTGATGTAAATGGTTAGTTTAACAATATTTGACAGAGTAGCATTTGCTGCTTCACATATTGCTGCAAGGTTATTAATGACCTGCTCAGCTTGCTCTTCAATTGAGGAATTCATTAAATCCCCAGTAGATGGATTTAGTGCAATTTGGCCGGACACAAATAGAAAACCACCTGATTTAACAGCTTGTGAGTATGGTCCAATAGCCTTTGGAGCATTTTCAGTAAAAATTATTTCTTTAGGCATTAAACTTCTCCATTAAATATTGAGGTTCTCAAAAAGTGAATTGTACATAATAAAATCTACTTAAGTTCTATTATTTATCATTTATGTCTCTTACACAGCTAGAAGTAAATTTTTTAGATCTTACCTTAGACATAATCTTTTTAAGATCATCAAGACTTTCGATATTTGCTTCCAAAGAGAATTCAGAAAATTTTTGATCAACTGCTTTGGTGTTTACTTGTTCTATATTCATCCCAGCCTTAGCAAATATAGAAACAATGTCTGATAAAACTCCTACCTTGTTTTCTGTTGTAATTTTAAGTAATACCAAATATAGATGCGCTTTCCTTGATGCCTCCCAGTAGGCAGAAAAATATCTAGGGTCTTTATTGATATAAGGTGCAACCTGTTTACATCTTTTGTGATGAACCACTATTCCTCTTTCAGTATCAGAGTGAGCAATGACAGGATCTCCTTGAATTGGATGACAGCATTTTGCAAATACAACTGACACACCTTCAATATGATTGTCTACTATTGCAACTGATTTATGTTCAGTGCTTGCAGCTTCCTTCCTAATCTGCAATCCTGAATAAAAACGTT
Organism: uncultured Gammaproteobacteria bacterium; assembly: GCA_964469915.1. GTDB lineage: Bacteria > Pseudomonadota > Gammaproteobacteria > Magnimaribacterales > D2472 > SCGC-AAA076-P13. Next base: position 26,042 of record CAYXZT010000005.1, on the reverse strand, counting down.
CAGCGACAATGTTACCTGTTCTTTTGCCCGATCCAAGATCAGATAATAATTTATTTAAAGTTGTTACTCCAATCGAATCTAAAATTTTCTTTAAAGTACTTCCTCTATAATCCTCAAGAGATTTTCCTGACCTTTTTAACTCAGATTCCAGCATTAATTTACCAGCCTTTCTGGCAGAAGAATTTTTTTGATTCCTTAGCCTTGAGCGAATACCACTTCTTGCTTTACTTGTTACAACAAAATTAAGCCATGCAGGATCTGCATCTACCGGGTAATCTGATGTAATAATCTCTACTGTTTGCCCGCTTTCAAGTTCAACGTTTAATGGCGCCTCTCTTTTATTAACTTTGCATCCAACAATGCTATTTCCAAGACCAGTATGAACTTCATATGCAAAATCTATCGGGGTTGCACCAGTTTTTATAGCGTATACATGACCTTTAGGGGAAAATAAATATACTTCATTTGGCTCTAGGTCTTTTTTGATTGCCTCGGTAAACTCAATAGAGCTAGTAGATTTTTTTTGGAGATCAATCAAACCTGAAAGCCACTTACTTGCTCTTAATTCTGGACCTCTAGCTCCATCGTTAGTTTTATAACTCCAGTGTGCTGCTATCCCCATATTTGCAGTCGCCCACATGCTTCTTGTTTGAATCTGTACCTCAATTGGAAAAGCATTTAAAGCCAATAAACTTGTGTGGAGAGCCTGATAGCCATTAATTTTCGGAATAGCTATATAGTCCTTAAATTTATTTTCAATTGGGGAAAAGTAGTTATGAATGATGCCTAAAGCTCTGTAACAATCATCGACACTATCAACAAGTATTCTAAATCCATAAACATCTAAAATCTCTGAAAAGGGTTTATGTTTTTTTTTGATTTTATTATAAATGCTGTAAAGAGTTTTCTCTCTTCCCTTAACAGCAGCATTTTCAATATCATTTGATTTGAGATGACTTTTGAGTTCTTTTCTGATTTTTTCAACTATTTTTTTTCTTCCACCGCTTGAGCTATCTATTGCACTCTCCAGCATTTGTGCTCGCATCGGATGAATACACTTAAAAGACAAATCCTCTAACTCTGCTCTTAAATCCTGCATCCCAATTCGTAAGGCCAAAGGCCCATAAACCTCTAAAGTCTCTTTAGCCTTTTGAATTTGTTTAAACCTTGGCATATGGTCTATTGTTCTCATGTTATGAAGGCGATCACATAATTTAACCAATATAACTCTTACGTCATTGGCCATAGCTAAAGCCATTTTTTGCAGATTGTTTGCATTTCGCTCTGCCTTGTTTTGCATGTCCAATTTTCCTAATTTGCTGACACCGTCAACAATATTGGCAACATCTTCACCAAAATGCTTAGATAAATTATTCTTACCAATATTGCAGTCTTCTAGAACGTCATGTAATAAAGCTGCGCATATTGAGTCAGGTCCAACCTTAAGACTCATCATTATCTTAGATACTGCTAAAGGGTGAGAGATATAATCTGTGCCATCTTTTCTCTTTTGGCCTTGATGGGCATAAAATGCGAATGTATAAGCTTTTTGGATTTTTTTAATATCTTTGTATGAAAGATAGGATTTGGCTTCTTTAAACATAGATACAGGAAGTTTTATAACCTCTGTATCAGAAAAATTTATTAATGCGTTGTTAGGTAGAGCTGTCTCAGTCAAATTAGCCCTCCAAATTATTTAACCAGTTGTTTCTGCTTCTTCATTTCCTGGTGCTGAAAACTCATCAAGCAATAAATCTTCTTCTAGAGTTCTATCTAGAGTCTCTTTATCTAAAAGCCCAGCCTCTATTTCTCTTAATGCAACAAGAGTTGGCTTATCATTATCCCATTCGACAAGGGGATCTCTGCTTGTAGTTGCAAGTTGACGAGCTCTTTTTGACGCCATGATTATCAAATCAAACCTACTTGGTATTATTTCTAAACAATCTTCTACTGTAATTCTAGCCATATAATTTCTCCTGGGTCGTGTATTCTAAATCTTATTTGATCATTAAGACAGCAAATCTTGTAAGATCTTTGCACTTTTTTTATCGTCTAACCCATCACAATCGTCATCATATATTATAGATATAAGGTTGTTTAATGCATCCTCAAAATTATCATTAAGTACCCTATAATCAAAATCTTTAGCAAATACTAACTCGTTCTTTGCATTTTCGATCCTTCTTTTAATTACCTCATCAGAGTCTAACCCTCTAATATTTAATCTATTCTGAAGCTCCTTTATGCTTGGGGGGATAATAAAGATTGAGGTGCTATTAATACCTGCATCTTTTATTTGCTGAAACCCTTGAACATCAATATCAAGAATAATGTTAATGCCTTTGTCAATTCTCTCATTAATGTGCGACCTCAGAGTACCGTATTGATATTGATAATGAACGGTTGCATATTCTAGAAACTCATCCTTCGATTTTAGGGAATTAAACTCCTCATCAGAAATAAAGAAATAGTCTTTAGCATTTTCTTCGCCTGACCTTGGCTGTCTTGTAGTTGCAGAAATTGAAAGCTCAATATTCTTATTAGAGTCTATGATAGCTTTAATTAAAGAAGACTTCCCTGCGCCTGACGGTGCGGAAATTACAATTAATTTTCCTTTGAGATTACTCAATATTCTGTGCCTGTTCCCGCATTTCTTCTACTGAAAGCTTCATATCTAGAGCCACTTTTTTATATAGTGGTTCATCAAGTTTTACTGACAATGTGCTTGTTTCTCTAAAAAGTTCTTGGAGAATAAAATCAATTTTTTTACCGCTAGCCTTCTTTGAAGTTAGCTCTTCTTTTAATGACTTAGAGTGAAAATTTATTCTTTCAATTTCTTCAGCAACGTCATGTTTCAAAACAAGCAAAGCCACTTCCTGTTCAAGTCGATTTTTATCAAGAGTTATGGAGAGGTTAAGAATCTTATTATTTAAATTATCATATCTCTTCTTTGTGAGCTTGCGATTAGCCGTCAAGATTTTTAGGGCATTTTTTTCAATATTATTTATCTTTTGAAGAAATAATTTTTCAATTTTAGCTCCCTCTGAAAGCCTATCTTCAAGAAGCTTGACCAGAGATTCCATAAAAACCTTTTTGACTATACTCGGTTTGATGTTTGTTTTTTGCTCAACACCGATAATACCAGGCATGTCTTTAATATCTTTAAAGCTAACGTTATCAGATTTAATTTGCTTAATACCTTTTATTGTTTTCAATAAATTTTTTAGAGATAAGCTATTTACAATATATTTAGATTCAGTTGGAAATTTTAATTTAAATCTTATATCAACACTTCCGCGCTTCATTTTTTTTGATGCAAGATCTCTTACAAATATATCAAGCTCACTATTTAAGTCATTAGGTCTTGTAGAGATTTCTAGAAATCTATGGTTTACAGTCTTAATTTCACAATAAACCTCAACCTTCTTATCTAAGTATCTTGAAGATCCAAACCCTGTCATGCTTTTTGTCATAGTTTATTGTATTTCCCTTAGATATTTTGTTCTAGGCTTTTTCATTAAATGAAAATCCCAATTCCTTCAATTTTTTATTTGAAATACATCTTTTTGAAACATCTAATTTTATATCTTCTGAACAATGAACAATATTATTTTTGATAGTTAAATGCGGCTCATTAATCATAAAATTTACTATTTTGGCTGCGCTATTTCTATTAAGTCTATTAAAACTTAGCCTGTTACTGGTTTCTGAATAAAGGCCTGAGAATCTTAAAATAGTTAATTTAACCTCATAAAAATCTCGGAGATTTTGTTCATAATTTTTTATTATCCTGCCCCTAAAATCATCTGGCTTTGGATCTAGATCTTCTGTTAAGTCGCCTATTTGATCTGACCCAAATACACGAGTTGATGATATAGCAATGATATTTTTAAACGTAATAGACTTTAATGCGCGATGGATATTTTTTATAGAAGTTAAAAAGCCATCCTTATATCCATTTTCTGACATTTCACTTGGTTTAGGTATCAAAATTATAGAATCAAAATCAATGCCCTTTATAGGAAATGGCTCAGATGATAGCCAATCCCAAGAATAGTGACATACATTCATTTCTCTAACAGGAACCCTGCTAATGGCATAAAAATCAATATCTTTTCTGGAGCAATTTAGTAATCTACGTCCAATATCTCCATAGCCTATTATTAGGATCTTCTTATTCACAGTTTAATTTAACATATGATCCAGGATTAAAACCCTGGATCATAAGAGATTGAAAGTACTTTATATACTTAATAGAGGTGCTATGACCAAGCTTACAATAGCCATAACATTTATTAATATGTTCATTGCAGGTCCGGATGTATCCTTGAAAGGATCTCCAACCGTATCACCAACAACAACAGCAGCATGAGTTTCAGAGCCTTTGCCGCCTAAATTTCCTTTTTCAACATATTTTTTAGCGTTATCCCATGCTCCACCAGCATTAGCCATCATCAATGCCAAAGATACACAGCCCAGTAATCCACCGGCAAGCATTCCACCAAGAGCCTCAGCACCCAGACCAAAGCCAACTAAGGCAGGCATGCCTACGGCTATAACACCAGGTAACATCATTTTTTTCAACGATGCTTGAGTTGCTATTTCAACACATTTTTCAGAGTCAGGATCAGCTGTTCCTTCCATTAAACCGCTAATTTCTTTAAATTGTCTTCTGATTTCATTGATCATTTCAAAAGCAGCATCGCCAACAGCTTTCATAGTTATAGATGCAATTGCAAATGGAATACAACCACCAATAAACATCCCAACTAAAACAATTGGTTTAGTAAGTGCTAAAGAAAACTCTGGGTTATTTAATGAAACAACTGCAGAGAAAGCTGAGATTATTGCAAGCGCAGCCAAAGCAGCAGCCCCAATAGCAAAGCCTTTTCCAATAGCAGCAGTAGTATTGCCAAGTTCATCTAATGAGTCAGTAATATCTCTGACCTCTTTACCCATTCCAGACATTTCTGCAATTCCACCAGCATTATCTGCAACAGGACCATATGCATCAATTGCCATAGTGATACCAACTGTAGAAAGCATCCCAACAGCTGCAATACCAACACCATAAACACCTGAAAGCCCTGTAGAAACAAAAATTATTGAAGCAAGAATTATAATTGGTATTACAACAGACTCCATTCCTACGGCTAAACCAGATATCATCACTGTAGCTGAGCCAGTCTCTCCTGACTCTGCAATACTTCTGACTGGCTTCCTTTCAGAATCAGTATAGTATTCGGTTATTAACCCAATCATTACTCCGCCAACTGCACCAGCTATTACGCACCACCATACAGCAGCAGACACTCCAGGAAGAGCATCAATTAAAAGCCAAGCAAAACCTACAAATATCACTGGCGCAAGCATAGTACCTGATCTTAATGCGCTAGCAGGGGCTTTTGCTGATTGAAGTTTTACAATAATAATTCCCATGATAGAAGCCACCAATCCAACAGAAGCAAGTAACAAAGGAAGAACCATCATATCTTGTGAACCCAATGTATATGCAATAGCAATAGAAGCAATCATCGAACCACAATATGATTCAAAAATGTCTGAGCCCATTCCAGCAACATCACCAACATTATCTCCAACGTTGTCAGCTATGACACCAGGGTTTCTTGGATCATCCTCAGGTATTCCGGCTTCAATTTTACCAACTAAGTCAGCGCCGACATCAGCACTTTTTGTAAAAATACCACCACCAACTCTAGAAAATAAGGCAACAACAGATGCGCCCATTCCAAAACCTTCTAATGCGTGCACATGCCCATCACTAAAGAAATAATATAAGCCTCCAAGTCCAATTAAACCAAGAGATGCAACACAAAGTCCCATTACTGAGCCGCCATAGAAAGAGACTGATAAGGCTGCAGGCGCTCCATCTTGTTGAGCAGCAGTTGCTGTTCTAACATTTGCTTTAGTAGCAGCATACATGCCTATGAATCCAGCTAATGAGGAAGCTGCTGCACCAGTGATAACAGCGATTGCAGAATGCACTCCCAAAGCTAAATAAACTAATATAACCAATACAGCAATGAAAACTAATAGATATTTATATTCAGTTTTCATAAAAGCTAATGCGCCATTATGGATTTGATCGCCAATTTTTTTTACTTTATCTTGGCCATCTGGATACTTCATTACTAGCCTATAAACTATAAGTGCGGCTAACATGCCAGCTAAGCCTAGTAATGGTGGAATTAATAAAACATTCATTTGGAACCCCTTTTTTTAAAGAGGCATTCTATCAAATTATTATAAAAAAGACGTATTTAAGTGTTATTTATTGTAAATATTTTTATCTAAAAGGTCTTCGGAATTTGCAACGATGCAGGCAACTGCAGCATCGCCTGTAACATTTACAGATGTTCTTAGCATATCTAAGATTCTATCTACTGCTAATATGATTCCTATTGCTTCCAAAGGAAGGCCAAATTGCTGCAATATTATTACCAATGTTATGGTCCCGGCTGATGGAACAGCAGCGGTTCCAATTGAGGTAACGACTGCCAAAATAACAACCTGAACATATTGAATAAGTGATAAATCAATGCCTGACATTTGTGCAATAAACACCGTAGCCATGCCTTGCATAATTGCAGTTCCATCCATGTTGATAGTTGCTCCAACTGGAATAACAAATGATGCAACATTTTTATTAACACCTAGGTTATCCTGAACTGTTTTTAAAGTAACAGGTATGGTTGCTGCGCTAGATGATGTTGAAAAAGCAAAGATAGCAACCTCTCTCATCTTTCTATAGAAAGTTGCTAGACTAAGATTAGTAAATATCTTTAATATTAAGGAATAGGTAACAAAAGCATGAATAATTAGTACAATTATAAGTAAAGCTACGTATTTAAAAGCTTCTTGAAAAATATCAAGCCCATCCGCAATCACGAACTTCCCAATTAAACAGAATACACCAATTGGAGCAAATGAAATTATCATTATCACAAGCTGCATAAATACAGTGTTTAGTTTTTCAAAGGACTCGCTAAAATTGTTAGTTAAATGATTTGTTTTGTTTAATGCTAGTCCAAATAAAATACTAAAAAATACAACAGCAAGCATCTGATTATTTGCCATAGCCTCAATAATATTTGATGGGAAAATATCCAGAACTGTCTCATAGATACCTTGGCCTTGAGGGAGTTTATCTGGCGGAGCAATATTAGAAGAGTATCCTGACCCCGGCTTAAAAATTGATCCTATAATTAAAGACAGAGAAACCGCGATTGCAGTAGTTGATAAATAAAGTGTTATTGTCTTAAAGGTTATATTCCCTAGGCTCGTCATATTTGTTAATGATGAAATTCCAGAAACAAGTGAAAAGAAAACCAAGGGAACAATTAGAAGCTTTAATAGATTAACAAATATAGAGCTGCCTAAATTAAATATATAGATCTCTACAAATTGTTTAATTGCATATGGAAAAAAATTTGAGTAATAAAGAGCTGCTCCAACAATAAAGCCAATAAACATTCCAAGAAGAATGTTTCTTGTTAAGTTCTTTGGAGCATCTATCATTAGATTTCTATCATATCAAAATCTTCCTTGCCAACGCCACACTCAGGACAAAGCCAGTCTTCTGGCACGTCATCCCATGCTGTTCCAGGCTCAATTCCATCATCCGGCCATCCCAATTCCTCATCGTAAATCAAGCCACACACTATGCATTCCCACTTTTTAAATTCCATAATTTGTTAAATGTTATAAATATTAATAAAAAACTTGCGAGTATAATATCAGAATTATAAATCATGACTATGCAGCCTAAACAAATTTCATCCTGGGAATCATTTGATGCTATCCACAAATATGTCGAGAATGAGTATGTTAAATCTTGGCTTCTTGAAAGTGGCCCCATTACTAAAAGAATAGGCCTGCAAAGAAAGTTCAAACTTGAATTATTGAGTGACAGTATTGCAGATGTTGAAAATCAAGATCAGGAATTTCTTGGCTCAAAGTCTAAAGAGTTTAAAGTAAGAGAAGTTATTCTTCATGGAGACGACACACCTATAGTTTTTGCTAGAACTATAATTCCTGTTCTAACCATTGAAGATGGATTGGATGAATTAGGCAGATTGGGGTCAAAGCCTCTTGGTGATATCTTGTTTGAAAGAAAAATATTTCAGAAAAAAGATTCTGTATATGCGTCATTTGAATATAAACAAAACAGTTTTTGGGGAAGAAAAATAAAATATTTAGTTAATGAGCAACCCTTCTCAGTCATGGAAATATTTCTATTTAAGAATGAAATCTAAAATACTAAGCTATATCAAGTTGGCGAGACTTGATAAACCAATTGGGATTTATCTTTTATTATGGCCTGCATTGCTTGGTCTTTTGCTTGCTACAATTACTGAAGGGTATGTTGATTATGAAAATATACTTATTGTTATTATTGGTTCGATCTTAGTAAGGTCATGCGGCTGTGTAATTAATGATATTAGCGATCATGATTTTGATAAGTTAGTTCATCGGACAAAAGATAGGCCGCTTGCATCTGGAGAAATTTCGATTAAGAGTGCGTGGATCTTATTTATTTTTTTATCCATAGCTTCATTAAGCTTATTATTAATAACACCCCCGCTCACTTTGAAGCTTGGGTTATTTTTTGCTGTGTTAATTATTTTTTACCCATTAGCTAAAAGATTTTTAAAAGCCCCTCAGCTAATTCTTGGTATAACATTTGGCTCCAGTGCATTAATTTCTTATTCTCTTCAATCCGCAATTTTTACTCCATCTATTCTTATTTTATATGTTGGACTTATTGCATGGATAGTAAGTTTTGATACTTTATATGCCCTTGAGGATATTAATGATGATAGGAAAATTGGTATTAATTCTACCCCTCTTTTGTGGGGCGACAATGCTGTAAAAATTGCAAACCTTCTACATACATTTTTTTTATTATCTCTTTTAATTATTTCATTCGTGAATTCATTTTCTATATTTTTCTATTTAATAATTTTTATTATGCTTGTGCTTTTTTATTTTCAAAACCAAATAGCCAGACAAGAAAAATTTTTAGAAGCATTTAAATTTAATAATTATGTTGGGATGATTGCAACCTTAGGCCTCTCCATAGAAGTATTCTTAATATAAAAATGTCAATCAATAGCAAGTTCTTAAATAGAATTTCTGATATTTCAAAAATTGATTTTGAAAATAATTTAAATGGATACAGCTCTCCCTTTATGTCATATGAGTTCTTAAGTTCTCTTGAGGAAAGTGGCTCTGTTGGAGTTTCAAATGGTTGGCAGCCTTTTCATTTCTCTTCTTATGAAAACGATAAACTTAATGGCTTTATGCCACTTTATTTAAAAAATAATAGCCAAGGAGAGTTCGTGTTTGATCATCAATGGTCATATGCACTTTCAAGAGCAAATAGGAGCTATTACCCTAAACTACTCAGTGCAATCCCTTTTACACCATGCGAAACAAAGAAAATTATAACCAGTAATAACAACGAAGATTATTGTTTAGAAAGCACTAAACAACTTATGGAAGAAAAAAATATTGAAACTTGGCATATTCTTTTTCCAAGTCAAGATACTGGTGAAAAACTTATTTCTAATGATTTTATAAAAAGAAGCGGTTACAGATTTGTTTGGAATAATAAAAAATACAAAGTGTTTGAAGACTACCTTAATATTTTTACATCTAAACAAAGGAAAAATATTAAAACAGAGAGAAGAAAAATAAAAAATGCTGGCATTACCTTTATTACAAAAGATTATGATTCAATTACTGAAGAGGATTGGGATGATTTTTATCTTTTTTATAAAAATACATATGCAGAAAGAATGCAAGCACCATACTTAAACAGGCAATTTTTTAAGCATATTAATAGAGATAAGAAAGCATTGAAGCCTGTCCTTTTTTTTGCTGTGTATGAAAATAGAAAGATAGCAGGATCTCTGTGCTTTCAAGGAGAAGATACTCTTTATGGAAGGCATTGGGGAGCATTTGAAAACATTGATAATCTTCATTTTGAATGCTGCTACTATCAAGGCATAGATTATTGTATTAAAAACAATATTAAATATTTTGATCCTGGGGTTCAGGGCGAGCACAAAATAAGAAGAGGCTTTGAGCCTCAATCTTGTGATTCATATCACTATGTCTTACAAGAAGACTTTAGAGATGCAATAAAGAATTTTTGTTATGAGGAGAGTAAATCTGTTGAAAGTTACCTCCGAGCTTGTCAAGAATATACACCCATAAAAAAAGAATATAGAATTTAAAGATGATTAAAACCCTACCAATAACTTCTCATCATATAGCAGTTTGTGAAGGTAACTATCTTAGGCTTCAAAGGCTCCTAGGTGACTTTAATCAAGATAATTATCAATTTGAGACGGTTAATCCAGATGGGTCTTCTCTCTATATTAGCTTTTGTATGTTAAATAGAACTGCACATACTATTGCTGTTCAGGCTATACAAAAATCAAATCCAGAAAAAAAAATAAACACATTTGCATTGAAAATACAGATTAGTATAGATGCCAGATTGGCAGAGGTTCATTCATATCAAGGAGAAAAATCTTTACCTTTTTATAAAAAATCGTCGAGCTTACAGTCATCGGATGAAAAAGGACAGCAGAATAGATTTCTTACCGAATGGCTAGAAAGTATTTTCATAGCTGGTGTTGCATCCAAGGACAGTATTTCAGAAATTATTAAAAATGACTAAAACCATTTTATATTTTCATGGATTTAAATCATCATCTGATTCAACCAAGGCTCATAACCTTAAAAAATTTATTAAACATAATACAAAAAATACACTTATAAGCATCCCTGATCTAAGTGATAGTTTTGAAGATGCGATTGAAGAAATTAATAAATTAATTGAAGACTGTGAAACTGATATTGTTTTTATGGGAAGTTCTCTTGGAGGATACTATGCAACATACTTCTCTCAATTGCTTAATGTTAGAGCGGTTTTAATTAATCCTGCTATACCTCCTTTAAAAGGATTCGATATTCATCTAGGAAAGAATGAAAACTATGCTACAGGCCATAAATTTATAATAGAAAAAAGCAATATAGCTTTTCTAAGAAGCCTAAAAGTAAAGAAATTGTCTAATCCTGAAAATATAATGGTTCTGGTTGAATCTGGTGATGAGATATTACCTTTTGAAAAAACAGTGTCTTATTTCAATGGCGCCCATCTTGATATCACCTATGGAGGAGATCATTCATATCAATCTCTAACCAATAAATATATTAAAATTAAAGAATTCTTAAATTTATCCTAATTGCAATATATTAGTGCGTAAAATACTTTTTTGATCTAAAATAGTGCGAAAATATTACAATTATTGTGCAAATAAGGAATATTATATGGCATGTGAATTGCTTTATTAAATAGTAGAGTTTATTTTATTAGGAGAAAAAATGACAAACTATAAAACATATGAATACATATGGCTTGATGGGTATAAGCCTGAATCATCTATGAGAAGTAAAGTTAAAGCAACAGATGCTGATACACCACCAGAATGGTCTTTTGATGGCTCATCAACTCAACAGGCTGAAGGCGGAAGCTCAGACTGCTTACTTATACCAGTTCAAACTTATGCAAATGATAATGGGCATGATCTTGTAATGACACAAGTACAATCAGCAGATCATACAACCCACCCATCAAACTTTAGAGCAGCAGCAGAAGCAGTAGTTACTGATGAATGGTGGTTTGGTTTTGAACAAGAATTCTTTTTTACAGATCCAGAAACTGGTGATCCACTAGGATGGGAAAAAGGAGAGCCAAGAGCTCAAGGAGATTACTACTGTGGAGTTGGAGCTGGAAACGTTGTTGGGAGAGAAATTTCTGACATACATTTACAAGCATGCCTTGATTTAGGAATCACTCTTACTGGAACTAATGCTGAAGTAGCACTAGGACAATGGGAATATCAATGCCTTGGCAAAGGAATAAAAGCTGCAGACGATCTGTGGGTAAGCAGATACCTTCTATACAAAATTGCAGAAGAGTTTGGCGTAGGAGTTAACATACATCCAAAACCAAAAACTGGTGACTGGAATGGTTCTGGTATGCATACAAACTTCTCAAATGAAGAAATGAGAACCAATGGTTCTGAAGAATTATTCAGCTCAATGTGTGACAAGCTTGGCGCTGTGCATAAAGAGGGAATTGAAGCTTATGGATCAGATAATGATATGAGACTAACTGGATTACATGAAACTCAAAGCATTGATCAGTTCTCATATGGTGTTAGTGATAGAGGTGCAAGTATAAGAATACCTGTATATACGGTTGAGCATAATTGGAATGGTTACTTAGAAGATAGGAGACCTGCTTCTAATGCTGATCCATATAAAATTCTTTCACATATTGTAGGGACTTTGACTAAATAAATAACTCAACTAGCTCCTTGTAAAAGGAGCTAGTTTATTCAATGGCTGACATTAATAAAATTAAGGACTCGCTATTAAACCAATTAGCATCTGAAATAATCGTACTAAGTAAAGAGCTTAATATACTTTGGATAAATGATTCAGCGATAAGTAGTGGCTGGCTCTTTAATGATGATGATTCAAATCAGATAGCTAAACAGTTTGATATTGAGACTTCCCATGAGTTAACAAGCCTATTAAAAGACTGTATTGCATCAGGTGCATCTATTACAAAGAGAGGATTCAAACTTTCTAGATCAAAAGAGACAAATAGAACTGTTGATTTAACAGTTAGTTGGTCTAATGACGATGATATTTTAATAATTGAGGTATTTTGTATAGATAATCTTAATAAGATTATTGATTCTTCTAAAACTTTCTCAACTCAGAAAATTGCGGCTAACCTTGCAAGAACATTAGCCCATGAAGTTAAAAACCCTCTTTCAGGAATTAAAGGAAGTGCTCAAATTCTCTCTTCAAAACTAGAAGATAATTTTTCAAAAAAATTTTTAAAAATAATCGTTGATGAGACTGAGCGACTAAATAGCATAGTAACAAAGATTCTTACTCCACCTAAAAAACCAAAGTTGGGACTCTTTAATATTCATTCTGCTCTTGAGAAAGTATTTGCCCTATCGCAAGTAGATAAAGATAATTTATTAATTTTAAAAAGGGATTATGACCCAAGTATTCCAGAAATTAATGGTGATGAGGATTTATTTATTCAGGCAATACTAAATATAGTAAAGAATGCTCAACAGGCGCTTCTTCATACAAGCAATCCAGTCATTACTATCAAATCAAGAATTTCATACAATCAACCTATAAATGGCAACCTTCATGCTACAGTTTGTGAGGTCAGTATCATAGATAATGGTCCTGGTATTCCTTCTGACATCCAAGAGCAGGTTTTCTTTCCAATGGTTTCATCTAAACAAGATGGATCAGGTCTCGGGCTTTCGATTTCACAGGACATCATTAGGATTCATGGCGGCTCAATATCATTTAATACCAAATCAGGGGAAACAGTCTTCTCTATAGTTATTCCAATAAAGCTAGGTTCAGGAGTTAAAAGTGCATAAGATTTGGGTTGCAGATGATGACAATGCTATACGGATTGTTCTTGAAGAAAGTCTATCCTCTGCAGGCTTCGATGTAAAAACGTTTACTTCTGGGGACGAAGTTGTCACACATTTGAAGAACGAAAATCCTGATCTTATATTAACAGATGTCCAAATGCCTGGAATGCTTGGGTACGATCTTTTAAAACATATTAATGATAATCACGAAAATATACCTGTTATTATCATGACAGCATTCACAGATATGCAGGCAGCAGTTGATTCGTATGGTGGAGGGGCTTTTGAATATATTCCAAAACCTTTTGATCTTGATGAGGCTATTCAAATTATAAACAGGGCCTTAGAAAAAAAACCAACCACCAAAGGCTTAAAAACAAAACCGACTACTGACATTATTGGCGAGTCATCTTCTATGCAGAATGTTTTTAGGGCAATCGGCAAGCTCTCAAATACTAATGCGACTGTTCTAGTTCAAGGTGAGTCAGGTACTGGAAAAGAGCTAATAGCAAAATCACTTCATAAAAATAGCCCAAGAAATGATATGCCTTTTATTGCATTAAATATGGCTGATATTCCAAAGGAACTAGTTGAATCAGAGCTTTTTGGCCATGAAAAAGGAGCTTTTACAGGTGCAGTTGAAAAAAGGATTGGTAGGTTTGAGCAAGCGAATGGAGGTACTCTATTTTTAGATGAGATAGGTGATATGCCACTTGATTCTCAAACAAGACTCTTAAGAGTTCTATCAAATAAAGAGTTTTATAGAGTCGGAGGTGACAAACCAATAAAGGTTGATGTGAGAATAATCGCAGCCACTCATCAAAATCTAAATAACCTTGTTTCCCAAAAATCTTTCAGAGAAGATCTCTTTTATAGATTAAACGTAATTAAAATTGATGTTCCACCCCTAAGAGAAAGAAAAGAAGACATTGGGGTACTCACAAAATACTTTTTAAAAAATCATTCTGATTCTTTGGATGAAGAGTTAAGAGTACTTTCTCCTGAAGTTGTTAGTGTAATTGCAGAATATGATTGGCCCGGTAACGTAAGGCAACTTGAAAATATTTGCTACTGGCTTGCCTTAATGACTCCTACTCAAAATGTAAAAGTTCAAGACCTTCCATCTGAAATAAAAGACTTTGAAAAAGAAGAATCTTCTTCTGACTCATGGGAGGCAGGTTTTGAAGGATGGGTGAAAAGTCTAACTTCATCGATGGAAAAAGACCTAATGCATGCTGCTAATAAGAAGCTTGATAAGATAATTATTAGGGCTGCTCTGGATAAAACCAATGGAAGGAAAAATGAAGCAGCTATCTTGCTTGGAGTAGGAAGAAATACTCTTACTAAGAAAATTAAGGAGCTTGGAATTTAAACTAGCGGAAGATTGCCCATACGCCAATCTCCAATTCCTCCCTGCAATATCAAAATATCATTAAATCCTTCTTTATTAAGAACCTCTCCAGCGTTTCCTGACTGACTGCCCATCTCACAAACGAGGACAATAGACTTTTCAGTATTTTTTAATTTATAGACGCTATTCTCTAGCTCATTAAATGGAATATTAATTGCGCCAGTGATATGACCCTTTTCAAAATCATTTGATGGTCTTAAATCAACTAGAAGAATGCTATCTGAATTAGCAAGTGCTATTAACTCTTGGCAGGAAATTCTTTTTCCACCCTTTTTGGCATGTGCTCTAATTAACAAAATTATTGTTGCAAACAATGGCAATGACAGATAGTAATGTTCAAAAAGGAAATTAATAATATTCATTGGAGTATTATCTATTAAAATAATACAAAATAGTTCAAAAAGTAAAAATGAAAAACAGAAATCTTATACTAGTTAGACATGGCCAAAGTGAATGGAATGCAAAAAATTTATTTACAGGCTGGAAAGATCCAGGCCTTACTGAAATAGGTCTTAAAGAAGCAAAAAATGCCGGGCTCTTAATTAACAAAATTGGCATAGCTTTTAATAAAATGTTCACCTCTAATTTAATGAGAGCACAGAAAACTGGCCTGATCATTCTTGATACTATTGATCAATCTGATATTCAAATAATTAAAAATGAAGCTCTAAATGAGAGAAACTATGGAAGCCTAGCAGGCCTTAATAAGGATGATGCAAGAGAAAAATGGGGCGAGGAACAGGTTCATATATGGAGAAGATCATTTGATATACCTCCGCCTGATGGTGAAAGCCTAAAAAATACTGCAGAGCGAGTGTTGCCATATTTTAATAGTGTGATTATGCCTCAGATTAAAAATGGGGATAATATTCTCATAGCAGCGCATGGCAATTCACTAAGAGCCCTTATTATGCAACTTGATGGTATTTCAGACCAAGATATAGTTAAACTTGAAATACCTACCGGAGCACCAATCCATTATGCTTTCGGTGAAGACGGTTCTATTGTTCTCAAAGAAAAGCTTTATGAATGAGTGAGATAAGTAATGGGGATAGCGAGTTATCAGCACTAGTAATAAAGTGGTATCAGCTTAATGGAAGAAAAGAGTTACCATGGAGAAAAAATGTAACTCCCTACAGAACTTGGATATCTGAAATTATGCTTCAGCAGACTCAGGTTAAAACTGTAATCCCTTTTTATCTCAGGTTTATAAAGACATACCCCAATCTAAAAAAATTAATGTTAGCTGACGAAGATCAAATAATAGCTCTTTGGTCTGGATTGGGCTTTTATAGAAGAGCAAAAAATATTTTTAAAGCCAAGGAGCATATTAAAAATAAGTTTGGTGGGAAATTTCCAAACAATTATAGCGACTTGGTATCTCTTCCTGGTATTGGCGAATCAACAGCTGGAGCAATAATGTCCATTGCATTTAAAGAATCACACCCCATTCTTGATGCAAATGTTAAAAGGGTTCTTACTAGGCACTCCAAGATAGTCGAGGACTCTCCATCAAAAAAAAATAAACTTCTATGGAAAATTTCGAGAAGACAAACACCAAAATATAATATCTTTGACTATACTCAAGGAATAATGGATCTAGGGGCTAGAATTTGTAAGCCAAAATTTCCTCTTTGCTCAGAATGCCCTATTGTTGATATATGCGAATCTGCATTTGAGGTTACTGAAGAAAAACCAAAACAAAAATTATCAAAAAGTAAGCCAGAAATAGATATAACATTTACCTTAGCCTATACAGATAATTATTTTCTTCTTTTTAAAAGAAACGAAGAAACATTCTGGCAGGGTTTATGGCTGCCATCTGAACAACCAAAGGTTCATAGAATTCTTAAAAAAAACTCTTGTTATAAGAAAAATATAGATAAAAAACATAAATTAACTCATTTAGATTTGAATTTAAGCATTACCCTACTAAAATACAATGAAGTATTTGATATTAAAACAAATGCTGAGTATCGCTGGATAAAAAAAATTGATATTAATAATATTGGAATGCCGGCTCCAATAAAAAAAATAATTCTAGAGCTATGACAGACACAGTGTTTTGTAAAAAATTTAAAGAGGAGCTCCCTGCTCTAGCAGTGCCTCCTATGCCGGGTAAAAAGGGACAGGAATTGCTTTCTAGTGTTTCACAAAAGGCCTGGGATGAATGGAAATCGCATCAAACTACTCTTATCAATGAAAAGAGATTAGATATGTCTAATCCTGATAATCGATTATGGTTAATGAACCAAATGGACGCATTTTTCAATAACGAGGCTTATGAAAAAGCATCTGGATTTAAGGCCTTAGATTAAATTATTACTTGCTTCATTAATATTTCAATTAACAAAAATCTAGAGGGCTGCTTCTTCTAAAAAAATTAATTTTTTATGCTGATTAGCATCGATTCTTTTCATTTACAAAATAAAAAAAATGGAGTTTAATTTATTTACTTTGTGTCATTTTAAGGGGATCAAATTTGACTATGAATACTAATTCTAAATTTCCATCTGAGGCCGATGTTGTCATCGTTGGAGTTGGTGGTATTGTTGGCTCTATGCTTGCATACTGGCTTGCTGATCTTGGTCAAAAAAATATTGTTGGCTTAGAAAAATCTTCTGTTATTCCTTCTGATATTGCATCCACCGCTCATGCGTCTGATTTTGTATACAACACAACTCATGACAAGTTGGGGTGCTGGACAACAGAATTCAGTAGAAAATTCTATGAAGACAATGGGTTTTTCTTAAAAAAAGGTGGCCTAGAAATATGCAGAAAAGATGACGATGCCCGATGGGAAGAGCTGAAAAGAAAAGTTGCTTCAGGAAAGGCGTTTGGAACTAATGTAAGATTAATTTCTGCATCAGAAGCTAAAGAAAAATTTCCATTACTTGAAGAAGAGTCTATTAGAGGCGCAATGTGGGATCCAGATGCTGGCCTTGTAACACCCCGCTCTCAAGATGTAGTTAGTTTTGCAGTAGAAACTGCAAAGGATAAAGGTGCACTCAGAACATTTACTGACACACCTGCACTAGATTTTGAAATAGAGAATGGAAGAATAGTTGGAGTCATTACAGATAAAGGAACAATTAAAACTAAAAAAGTGGTAATTGCCTCAGGAATATGGGGCCCGCTAATGGGTAAAAAAGCTGGAGTTCCTGTCCCGCTAATGCCGTTAGAGCACCCATTATTGTTTTTTGGACCATTACCAGAAGCCCAGGGTGCTGAAGATTTCTTGGTTTACCCTTTGCTTAGAGACCAAGGTAATTCTGCATATGTTAGAGACACCGGCAGACTTCATGGAGGGATGCTTGAATGGGGTTTTTATGAAGATAAAAATCCAAGACTAGTAGATCCAGAAGATATTGGCAATCCAGAAAAAACAATGGGTTCAGATTCAATGCGTTATCTTGATCTTGAAGAAGTTGCCGAGCCACTTGAAAAGGCTTTTGAAACTACTCCAATTCTCAATGAGCTGGGGTGGGATGAAAAAAGCTCCTTTAATGGGCTGTTATCAGTAACTCCTGATGCTGGATCTTTAATAGGTGAAAGCCCAGAAGTCAGAGGTTTTTGGCTATGTGAAGCTGTTTGGGTTAAAGATGGTCCTGGCTGTGCAAGGCTGTGTGCTGAATCAATGGTACTTGGTAAAACTCAAGTAGATATGCATGCGTTTGACATAGCAAGATTCTATCCAGAACAAAAAGAAAAAGATTTTGTAAAAAGCAGAGTATTTGAAAACTCACAAACTGTTTATACACCTGCCGTTCATCCAAGAGAACCTTATATTAGCGAAAGAGAAAAATTTGTAAGTCCATTCTATGAAAGAGAGAAAGAGCTTGGCGGGCATTTTGATAATGAAGTGGCGAGATGGGAGCGTGCATTAGCATATGAAAGCAACAGAGATAAACTTCAAAAGTATTTAGCAGATATCCCTGTTAGAGAAAATGAATGGGATCGACGTCATGTGCCGTATGAGCTTGCTAATGCTGAGCACTTGGCTATGAGTGACTCGGTGGGGATGATTAATCTTTCTCATTTCCCCATTATGGATATTGAAGGGCCAGATGCAGAACAAATGTTAGAGTACCTTTCAATTGCTAAAGTTGGTGCAAACACTCCTATTGGAAAAGTAATATATACAAATTTTCTTGATGAAGATGGTGGTGTTCATGCTGATTTAACAATTTCACGTCTTGGCGATAACAAATACAGAATAGTTACTGGTGGTGCTGATGGAAATAGAGACTGGGTTCTATTAAGAAACTATCGTGATGACAATGGTCTGGACGTAGACATAAAAATACGTACACATGAGATAGCAACACTTGGTTTATGGGGCCCTAAGGCAGAGGCTGCCTTGGGTAATTTTGTTGATCCAAATGAAATTAGTTTAGAAAATTTCCCTTTTGTGACAGCAAAAAATTTAACTCTAAATCTTTCTGGTGGGAAAAAAATTGATGTTTGGGCAGCTCGAATATCTTATGTTGGAGAAAATGGCTGGGAAATTTATCTAAATAATAATAGTGAGGAAGGTTTAGCTCTATATGACTCATTGCTAGAGGTTGGCGTAGTTCCTGTTGGAATAGAGACTTATGCTAATAGCAGACGTCTTGAAAAAAGTTTTAGACTTCAAGGCGCAGACCTTGAAACTGAATACAACGCATGTGAAGCAGCAATTCAAAGGCCTCTTGTAAAAGAAGCTGATTTTCATGGTAAAGCTGCTTACCTTAAGCACAGAGAAGAAGAACCTTGCGCACTCCTATGTACTATGACAGTAGATGATTTATGTGTCTCAGGAAAGGTAAGATATCCTGTGGGTATTGCACCAATTATTGATCCAGATACCGGCAATGTGCCTTTGGATAGTAAAGGAAGAAGGTCATACACAACTGGGATGTCATATTGCCCTTCTATTAAAGAATTCGTAGTCATGGGCTATTTGCCCAAAGAGATTGCCAAAGAAGGTAAAAAACTTTCAATAGAATACTTTAACGAGGATGGCGATGGCCTGTACCCCATTACAGTGAAGATCGTTGGTAAGGGATCGCTTTATGATCCGACTAATGAGAGGGTACGAACTTAACTAATTAAAAATTTAATCTTAATGACATTGGATGAAATCTTTTCTATAATCCAGTTTCACAAAGGCCTGATAGCTCAGTCGGTAGAGCAAAGGATTGAAAATCCTTGTGTCGGTAGTTCGATTCTACCTCAGGCCACCATTCTATTATTTATTCATTAACCTTATAGGTATATCTTGAATTGCATGCACAAAATTATTTGGTGCAACCTTCCATTCTCCTGTTACTTTATAGTCTGGAAACCTAGCTAAAAATTGAGAGAAAAATTCTTTTAGTTGCATTAATGCGACCGGCTTGCCCAGACAAGTATGTCTGCCAATTCCAAATGCTAGGTGCTTGTCTGCGTTACTTCTCAAGATATTAAATTCATCTGGACGATCAAAAATATCGGGATCTCTGTTTGCTGCTCCATACCAAAGAGCAATCTTTTCATAAGGTCCTATTTTTTGACCGCCTATCTCTGTCTCCTCCAAGGATGTTCTTCTCATATGAATTACTGGAGATACATAACGAACTGTCTCATTTAGTAAACCTGTAATATTTTCAGAATTCTCTAGAACTAGTTTCTTTTGATAAGGGTTATCATTCAGCAATTTAATGCCGCCACTCATCGTATTTCTAGTTGTATCGTTTCCTGCAAATATAATTAAGAGCCAAGAGCCATCGAGAAACTCCGGTGATAATTCCTCTCCTTCTATTTGGGCATTGGCGATAGCGCTAAGTAAATCATTTTTGGGGTTTTCTCTTTTTTGATTGAGGATATATCTACCATAATCAAACATTTCCTCAATCATATTATTAAACATATCAATGAGTGCAGGATCGGGCGTGGTATCAGTAACCCCTTCTTCATTTTGTTTAATTTGCTCTAAAGTAAAATACTGAGCTAATTCTAGAAATTCCATCCATTCAACTAATTTTTGTCTATCTGCTTCAGGAATTCCAAGAATTTCAGAGAGTGTATATATAGGTAATTGTTGAGAAAGCTCTTTAACTAAATTAAATTCATTTAGCTTTTCGGCTTCATCTAAAAGCTGAGTAACTTTAATAGACACCTTACTTTGCAGCTCGCTTATGAAATTTGGTTTAAAAAAAGGCATATGCTCTTTTCTTAAATTTAAATGCATCTCGCCATCAAGATTAAGCATATGATCAATCGTAGACTTAAAAAGTTTTGGATGCCTGTTTTCCTCAGAGCCAAGGGTTAGTAAATTACCTGTTGAGTATTGAGAAGAAAAAACCTGGGGGTTCATAGAGACTTTCTTAATATCTTCATACTTCGTTAAGACCCAATAACCTGGCTCGGGATCACCCAACATGGGCGGATGAAAATAAACCGGGGCATTGTCTCTAAGCTCTTTATATAAATCAAAGGGCTGGCCTTTTGTAAAAAGATCTAAGTCGTTAAGGAATCCTGAAGGCTTATGTATAAAGTTCTTCTCGAAAGCATGATCGTTAATCTTATTGCTTATTATCTTAGATGATAAATCAAAGTTTTTAGCCATATTTAATTCTACTATTTTTCATACTTAATTGTATTAAATTATAAAAGTGTGTATTAATCTGTTTAAGGGGTTCTGAAATAAATAATTAATCAAAAAAAATAGGATGAGTAATATAAAGGGAAATTGTCGACCTGACTTTATTGAAATACAGAATATATTTGCTGATTCAATAAGATCTGGTCATGAGACAGGCGCCTCTATTGCAATTGAGTATAAAGGTGAAATGGTTGTGGATCTTCATGGAGGCTACAAAGATTCTGCTAAGAGCATTCCTTGGGATAAAAATACTCTTGTAAATGTTTTTTCTGTCACCAAGGGAGTTACAGCTGCCTGCGTTGCGATGCTTGTTGATCAAGGTAAGTTAGATATACACTCTAAAGTATCTGATTATTGGCCAGAATATGGGTGTAATGGTAAAGAAAATACAAAGGTTATAGATTTTTTATGCCATAGATCAAATAACTTTGGTTTCAGGGATGGTATACCCATGGGCAGCTGGCAGAACTGGGATGTTTTCACGAAGGCACTCGCAGAACAAGAGCCATTTGGGGAACCAGGATCCTCACAAGGGTATCATGCCCTTACCTATGGATGGCTCGTTGGTGAAATTATTAAAAGAGTTGACGGAAGAGATGTTGGAACATTTTTTAAAGAAGAGATTTCGGATCCGCTTAATATTAATTTCAAAATTGGTTTATCAGATGAGGATATGATTGACTGTGCAGACATGATTCTGCTTGATGACGATAGAATTAAAGGACTACCCTTCTCTAAAATTAAATATATTCCAGACTTTCTTCTTCCAAACCAACTAATGAACTTTAAGAAGTTTTTAATAGAAGGTAATTTTAAAATTGCCTTTCAAGCAAGGGATGGTGAGACTAAAGATTACGTAAACTCAACTGACTGGAGGAAGGCTCAAATACCCTCTGCGAATGGTCATGGAACATCTGAAGCGCTAGCTAAATTTTATGGAATTCTTAGCATGGGGTGTGAGCGAAACGGGTATTCATTAATGTCACCAGATACATTGCATAATGCTATTCAGCCGCACTCTAGTGGACCTGATTCTGTTCTCTTTGGTTCAGATATAACTTTTGGTCTTGGTTTTGAGCTTGCAAGCAAAAAATTACTTAAAGTGAATCTTGCTCCTAGGTTTATGGGCTCAATATTTGGTCATGCTGGGATGGGCGGAGCTGTAGCATTTGGTGATGTTGATAAAAAAATAGGCTTCTCATTTCTTTGTAACGAAATGCATGCATCAAAAGATTTATATAAAACAGCTAACTTGCTGATTGATTCTTTATATTCAAAGCTTTAATCTTTATTAGAGATTTAAATTATTTTAAAAGGCACTCATTATGATTTCTGATTTACAAAAACCGATAGATTCAGGCTATGGACAAAAAACTGAGCCGAACGAAATACTAAATGGAATAGATCTTAATGGTAAGACTGTTATTGTTACTGGTGGCTATTCAGGTATAGGTTTAGAAACGACAAGGGCTCTAAAAAAAGCTGGGGGACGAGTTATTGTTCCTGCTAAAAGAGTTGATGTAGCAATCAATCAGCTTGATGGTATTGTAGATAAAAAAGATATAGCTGAAATGGATTTAGGCGATCTAAACTCAGTTCAGAAATTTGTAGATTCTTTTAATGAGCAGAATATTACTCTCGACATCCTTATAAATAATGCAGGTATTATGGCTTGTCCTGAAACAAGAATTAATGAAATTTGGGAGAGTCAATTTGCCGTCAACCAGATTGGTCATTTTCTTTTAACAAATGGATTGATGGATTCTATGAAAAAATCTGAGGATTCGCGACTGGTGAGCCTTTCTTCCTCTGCGCACTCTATTTCTGGAATAATTTGGGATGATATACATTTTAAAAGTAATCCATATGATAAGTGGGTAGCTTATGGGCAATCCAAAACAGCGTCCTCCCTTTTAGCAATTGAATTTAACAGACGTATGAAAGATCATGGCGGCAAAGGTTTTGCAGTCCATCCTGGCGGGATAATCACACCACTACAACGTCATCTTCAGAATGAAGAAATGGTTGCATTTGGGTGGACGAACGAAGATGGAAGCCTATCTGATTTTGCACAAAAACACTTTAAGACTCCAACACAGGGAGCGTCAACCTCACTATGGTGTGCAACTAGCTCAATGCTGAATGAGATTGATGGAGTGTTTTGTGAGAACTGCAACGTTGCAGAAAGAAAAGCAAACCTAGATGAATCAATGTTGCGTTATTTTGGAGTTGCAGATTGGGCAATTGATACTGATGAAGCTTCTAAGTTATGGGATAAAACCGAGGCTATGCTATCTCAGTAATTCCTTGTTAGTCTTGCAAGCCCTTCTTCCAGGAAAATATGGAAAAAGGTATAGTGCATAAATATATTAATGCCAATATGTTTAACGTATGCCAGGGCATGTTAATCATGCTTAAAGTAATAATTAAAAATACAAATAAAAAACTAAGCTTTGATTTTATTAAAAAATCTCTGCCTTTAATTGAAAAAGTTGGAATCTTACTTATTAATAAGCCACTTATTAGAATTACATAACCAGCAACAATATTTATATTTTCGTAGGCCCATTCATAACCAATAAAAACGTGCGTCAATGGTAGTAATATTAATATTGCGCCTGCGGGTGTAGGTATTCCAGTAAAAAATTCAATCCTTTCAACTTCTGCTTTCTTTGATTTCTCATGCATAACATTGAAGAGCGCCAGCCTTAGACAAGAAAATATAATAAAAATTAAAGTAGCGAATACTCCAATATTACTATCTTCATAATAAAAAATAGCCATATAGAGCAGAATGCCAGGTGCCACCCCAAAGCTCAGAAAGTCTGAGAGTGAATCAAGTTGAAAGCCAAGATCTGATTCGCTTTCAAGGTACCTTGCAAGCATTCCATCAAGTGCATCGCATACCCCAGCAATTAAAATACAAATTACTGCTAAGTTGTAATCACCCTCAATTGCAAACCTGATGGAGCTTAGTCCAAAACTTAATCCTGATAAAGTAATTAAATTTGGAATAAGAGACTTAAGATTTAGCTTTTTCATCCCATATCAGCCAATGTTGCCAAAATGCTTTCTCCAGCTATGACTTTATCACCAACCTTGCAATTTACTACTGAGCTCTTGGGCAAGTAAATATCAACCCTCGATCCAAACCTAATTAGTCCATATCTCTCACCTTGATTAAGATCTTGATTTGCTGATACAAAGCTAAGAATTCTTCGAGCGATTAAACCAGCAATCTGAACTACCACTAATTCGACTCCATTCTCATTTGAAATAATAATGCTACTTCTTTCATTTTTTTCACTGGCCTTATCGAGACTAGCATTAAAGAAACTACCCTCTTTATAGACAATCTTTTTGATAGCTCCTGATATAGGACTTCTATTAATATGGACGTTAAAAACATTCATAAAAACGCATATACGAAGCATTTCATTGGATCCCAAACCAACCTCCTCAGGCGGGCACGCTGTGTCAATTAAACAGACTTTTCCATCAGCAGAACTGATAATTGAGTTAGGAATTTGAGGATTCGTTCTCTTTGGATTTCTAAAAAACCATAAAGTGAAGATAGTTAAGATAAAGCCAAGTGCTGCCAAAGGTAGAAAAATAAAAGATATTAAAAATGAAACAATAAAAAAAATGGATGCGAATTTCCATCCTTCGGGATGAATATAATATTTGCTGTTAGAGTCTTTTTTTGTCATTTTCTTCTTCCCTTAATTAGTAACGCTTTTTTTATATTCACTATTTGAAAAGTGGTAAAGTATAGTTTAAGTATGAATTTTTTCCAAAATATGATTTCTTCAATTATGAAGAATGGTCTCAGTTTGACGGGATTCCGTTCTCATAACTTCGGCGAACTTCATAAGGATATTAATAAGGCAGCAGACTCTGTCATGTCCTCATCTGGTGAAGTGTCATCAATTGTTTTTGCTGAACATCTACTCCATCTTATAAATGATCAAACAGATGAGGAGTTGCTTGTTTTCTTAAATTATCTTTTAACAGAATATGACATAGATACAGAATCTCTGTTAGAAAATGTGCAAGCATACCAGTCTGAAAGAAATCAAGATAACCTGACTCTTATATCAAGCTCATCGGAACCAAAATGGATTGAGTTATTTAGGAGGCTAAATGCGGCTCCTGCTGGAACTCATAAACTTATCAAATTAAGAGAAAAGATTAAATACCTTCTCACTAAGGGTAATTTAGAATTAGAGTCTTTAGATAAGGGCTTGCTTAGGCTCTTTAAATACTGGTTTAACCCATCTTTTTTAGTTTTAGAAAAAATAGACTGGTCAACTCCAGCAAATGTTCTTGAAAAAATTATTGAGTATGAGGCTGTTCATGAAATTAACTCTTGGGATGACTTAAGGGCTAGGCTAGCACCTAGTGATAGGCAATGCTTTGCTTTTTTTCATCCCTTAATACCTGAAGATCCTCTTATTTTTGTTGAGGTGGCATTAACTAATAAAATACC
>CAYXZT010000004.1:0-35990 GCA_964469915.1 uncultured Gammaproteobacteria bacterium | reverse complement strand
TATTCATTAATTATTTTTTTCATAAATATATTGTATCGTGGTTTCAGTTCAAAAAATAAATGATCAAAAATTTCTAGTATCTCTTAGACCAAATAGTTCTCTTGTTGGAATTAATAGAATTATATTTATATCTGGCATCTCATTAGTTTGTGGGGGCATAGCTATAACATTTTTCTTTTTAGGTGCAACCCTTATTCTTCCGTTTGCAGGATTGGAGTTAGCTATTTTATTTACTGCCTTTTATCTAAGTTTTAGGCAAAGTGGAAAAAGAGAAAAAATATTTATTTCTCAGGATTTAGTAACTATTGAAAAAGGTTCTAGCTATGCAGAGTATAAATGGGAAGAGTTTAGATCATTCACTTCATTTGAGGTAACCAAGGATAGAAGAGAGCAATTAAAACTAAGTTTTAGATCAAAAGGACAAAATATTGAGGTAGGTCAATTTTTAAACGAAGAAGATAAAATAACTCTGAAAGATGAAGTTTCTCTAATCATCGAAGAATTAAATTTAGAAACTTTTTCAAGCCCAGGGCTTTAATTTCTTTTTAACTTTAATCAATTTTAATTCTTTTATCTCAGGAATACCGTTTTTAAATACTGGAAATGATTCGCCTTGGATTAAAGGTCTAAGATATTCAACCGCCTTCGGAGTAACATTCATACCATTTTTTGAAATATATGATTTTGGCAACTTTTTTTCTAGGTTTGCTATTTTTGCTAATGGCGCTGGCTCAATTTTCCAAGAATATTTCTTGCCTTTTCCCCTAACTATAACTGGCATCACGCCATTCATGCCATTGACTGCATATTGGATTGCTTTAATTCCAACTTCCATTGCTTGATCTAAATCTGTCTTAGATGCAATATGTCGTGCACTTCGCTGAAGATAGTCTGATACAGCCCAATGGTTTTTTAGCTTCAACTTATCTGTTATTAAGTTTGCAATAAATGGTGCAACTCCACCAAGTTGAGCATGGCCAAATGCGTCTCTAGTCGATGACTCAGAAAGAAATGCATTTTTCTTATTTTTCAAACCCTCTGAAACAACGATAACGCAGTAACCATTTTTTTCTACAGTATCTTTGACAAGATTTAAAAAATTTTTCTGATCAAAAGCTACTTCTGGTAGTAATATTATATGAGGAGCGTCTCCTTTATTATTTCTTGCTAATGATGATGCGGCTGCCATCCAACCAGCATGTCTACCCATTACCTCTAATATAAAAACTTTTGTTGATGTAGCCGACATTGATTGAACATCAAGGGAAGCTTCAAGTATTGATGTTGCTATATATTTTGCTGCAGAACCAAAACCAGGACAGCAGTCAGTTAAAACTAAATCATTATCCACAGTTTTTGGAATAGCTATACAATTAATGGGATAGTTAAGTTTTTTGCTTATCTGAGATACTTTAAATGCAGTATCCGCAGAGTCATTCCCTCCATTATAAAAAAAATATCCGATATTATGAGCCCTAAAAACTTCAATCAATCTCTTATATTCTTTTTCGTTAGCTTCAAAATCTTTTAATTTAAATCTACAAGAGCCAAATGCTCCTCCTGGTCTTGATTTTAATGATTCAATTACAGAAATTGATTCCTTGGATGTGTCTATTAAATCCTCATTAAGAGCACCTAGTATTCCATCTTTACCTGCATAAATTTTTCCAATATTTTTATGTTTTTTAGCTTCTAAGATTAAAGCGCTCGCTGTGGCATTAATGACTGAGGTTACTCCACCAGATTGAGCATAAAATGCATTTTTTTTCATTTTTTCTCCACAAAAGTACTGAAATAAAAATATGTAAAGTATTATAACTAATATGCGTATACATATTCTAGGAATCTGCGGAACCTTTATGGGAGGGCTTGCTCAGATTTTAAAAGAATCAGGACATGATGTATCTGGATCAGATATTCAATTTTACCCACCAATGTCTGACTATCTAAGAAATAATAAAATAGATATGGTTGAAGGATTTGAGGTAGACAAGCTTCCAATGGCAGACTTATATGTTGTAGGCAATGCCTTATCTAGAGGAAATGCTTCTGTTGAATATATCTTAACTAACTCTCTTCCTTTCAAATCCGGTCCAGAAATGATGGGAGAGATATTAAAAAAGAAAAAAGTTTTAGCAATATCAGGCACCCATGGAAAAACCACGACCTCATACATGCTTACGCATATCATGTTAGATCAAGGTAATGATATTGGATTTCTTGTTGGCGGTATTTCAAATAATATATCAGGGTCAGCGTCACTTGGCTCTCATAAAACTTTTGTTATTGAGGCTGATGAGTATGATTCAGCATTTTTTGATAAAAGATCAAAATTTATACATTACTCACCAAGCACGCTTGTTATAAACAATATAGAGTTTGATCATGCTGATATTTTTAATAATTTAGATGATATAAAAAGGCAATTTCATCATCTCTTAAAAATTATCCCATTGGATGGAAATATTATTTATTTTGGAGATGATAAAAATTCTAAAGAATTAATAGATATGGGTGTTTGGTCTCATGAAATGGTAGTTAATGGAAATATAATCAAGGCAGATTATTTAAATAAAACACTATCTTATAACGATAAGAGATATTTCTTAGATGAGCTTCCTCTGATAGGAGAGCATAATTTCAAAAATTATATTGCAGCGATTTTAGCTGCAAAAACAGATGGAATTTCTATAGAAAACTCTATAAATTCATTGAAAAGTTTTAGCGGAGTCAAAAGGAGAATGGAGTCTAAGGGCACTTTTGATGGAATAAAATTTTATGATGATTTTGCTCATCATCCAACTGCAATAGAATTTAGTTCAAATGCATTAAGATCAAAATATCCTACAAAAAAAATTCTTGGGTTAATTGAACTAGGTTCAAATACCATGGCTAGTGGCTCTCACGGCTTATCAATACTAAATTCTGTTAAATCTTTAGATGATGTAATCTGGTTAGATCATAATGATGCCTTAAAAGAGGCCAAAGGTATCTATCGTTATAGTGACAGTGAAGACTTTATTTCTTCAGCTAAGGACATGATGCTAGATTATGATATTGTTATCTTGATGACCAATAAGAACAGCCAAAAAATAATCGATCCACTTATAAAGTCTTTTGAAAAAAAATAATTTTCCAGTTTTCCCTTTAGGTATTGTTGCACTTCCAGGAAGCATTCAATCACTTCAGATTTTTGAACCTAGATACATGCAAATGGTAAAAAATTGTCTTTCTGAGAATCATGGATTTGTTATTGTTTTTGACTCAAATTCAAAGAGTACTTCTGATTTTTCTTTTTCAAAAAAAGGTAGCTTTGTTGAAATAATAGATTTTAATAACTTACCAAATGGCTTGCTGGGCATAACTGTGAAATCTATCAATAAAGTTGTTATTAATAATACTTTTCAGCAAGAAGACGGCCTTCATATTGCTGATACAAAGCCTGATATTGACCCAGAAGTTGATGATCAGGCTGTATTAGCGGAATATCCCGAAATAACTAGTATTCTTAGTCAGCTTTTAAAGCATCCTCGAATAAGTGATCTTCCTATGAATATTGATTTTGGATCTGCGGATTCAGTTGCATATCATTTGGCTGGATTAATACCTTTAAGCTCAATTGAAAAACAAAAATTATTAGAAGCCTTTGATGCAACCCAACGTATGAGAATTCTCGCTGATTATATTCAAAGAATTTCAACAGCTTAAATTATTCTATTTTTAGAATAATTGGTGGTTTATTAGATTTGGCCCTAAGCCAATTAATAGACTTTAAAATAGCTGGAATTTCAACAAACCTTTTTTCGATAAAATATTTTCCTGGGTAATTGCTAAGCATTAAGCCAATAATAATAGTAAATAAACCTTGTCCAGGTAAAACAAGCATCATAATTCCGCCAATAATTAATGAATAACCCAAGATATTTTTTGTTAGTAAAATGAGGCACCATAAAAAGATATTGCTTTGTTTAAGCTTCGATGGATTTCTTTTTATAAAATAGTCACTTGGTATCATGCCAGCAAGCCATTTCATGCTTAGAAGACTAAATAAAAAAATAAATAGAGACACAGAACCAAGCCAAAATATAAAAATCTTATATGACTCAAAGAAATCTATAACAGCATTTAGGTTATTAAATTCGATATTTACCCACCTTTTTATTTTATAATGATTTAGTATAACAATGTCTGAAAAATTAATTTTAGAAAAAAATACACACAATAATTTTGCCAAACAAAACCTTGAATGACATCTGCACTTCGACTCTCAGTGATAACAAAGCAGAGAATGTTCTTTCGCTTGATATAAAAGAAATTTCTTCTTTTGCTGATAATATTGTAATTGCTACTGCAAGCTCAAATAGACACGCAAAATCGTTATCTGAAAAGCTTGTTGAAGAAATTAAAGCAAATAAAATTAGTATCTTAGGTGTGGAGGGAAAAATAGAGTCAGGCTGGATTTTGGTAGATTGTGGAGAAGTTGTTGTAAATATCATGAAGAACGAAGTTAGAGAGTTTTATGACTTAGAAGGTCTTTGGGGTGAAAATACACTCATTGATTCATAGGCTTTAATGATCTTAAGTATTATAAGTGTTGGCAATCAGCCCTCGTCCTGGGAGGAAGCAGGAATAGAGTATTACACTAAACAATTTCCAAAAGAATTGAATTTAAAGCTCACAAACGTTAAAGGGCAGCAACATCCTAAAAGATCCAAAGAAGAGGTTCTTAAGCTGGAGTCTAAGCTAATTTCTTCAAAGATAGACAAAAATAGCTATATCGTCTCTTGGGATTCTAAGGGTGAAAAACTCAATAATGATCAACTTAGTAAATTTTTTGAACAGTCTATGCTTGAAAACAGAAAGCTTGATTTTATTATTGGCGGATCTTTTGGCATACCAAAAGATATTCTTAAAAAATCTAATAAAATAATATCAGTTTCAAATTTTACGTTTC
Organism: uncultured Gammaproteobacteria bacterium; assembly: GCA_964469915.1. Lineage (GTDB taxonomy): Bacteria > Pseudomonadota > Gammaproteobacteria > Magnimaribacterales > D2472 > SCGC-AAA076-P13. Next base: position 31,036 of record CAYXZT010000004.1, on the reverse strand, counting down.
CGCACAGGCTTTTTAAAATCATTCTTATTGAACAAATCTACCGCTCATTCTCAATTATAAATAAGCTCCCATATCATAAATGATAGATTTAAATGAAAGACACCTAGAGAAGAGAAGTTTTTTTAATAGATTGCTATTAGTTTATTTATTTTTTGGTGCTGCTTTCTTATTTATACTTTATAAAACCTATTCTTTACAAGTTGCTGGTTATTCAAATTATGAAATAGCAGCTCTTAAAAATAAAACTAAAGAGGTTCTAGTTCAGCCAGTTCGTGGAATTATTTATGACAGAAATGGAAATATTTTAGTAAATAATGTACCCACCTATGACCTAATAATTCAACCTTCAAAGATAAAAAATCTTGATGCTTTTATTGTTGAGCTATCTAAAATAATAAACTTTTCTCCTGAAGAGCTAGAAAATATCAATAAGAACTTCCAACAAAAAGCCCTTTACAACAGAGAGCTAACCATAAGGAAGGATTTATCAAAAGAAGAAATAGCAAAGTTCCAAGTAAGAAGCTATAAATTTAAAAATGCTTTTATTGATGTAAGGTATAGCAGAGAAAATAGATATCCATATTTATTTTCACACGCGATTGGATATGTTGGCGGAGTAAACAACGATCAGCTATCTTCAATATTAAAAAAACAAAAACTTAAACAATCAGAAACAACTTTTAAATACTCCGGTGGATTTTTAATAGGTAAGACTGGCCTTGAAAATATATATGATAGCCATTTAAGAGGATCATTTGGTATTAAATCTTTTGAAATAGATGCAAAAGGCAAGCTCTTAAAAGAAGTAGGCTTTGATAAATCAATTGATGGCAAAAGCCTTTTTACCAGCTTAGACCTTAGTTCACAAAAAATAGCCTATGATCAAATGGGAGAGAGAAGAGGTGCAGTAGTTGCCTTAGACCTTCAAACTGGAGGAATAGTTACTTATCTCAGCACCCCAAGCTTTAATGTAAATGACCTTTCTAATGGTATGTCACAAGCCGCATTTAATAATCTTATTAATGATAAAAACAAGCCATTTTTTGATAGAGCTGCACAGGGACGATACTCTCCCGCTTCGACAATCAAGCCTGCAATTGCTTTATTTGGAATTAAAGAAAGTATTGTAGATTGGAATTTTACTATTGATGATCCAGGATTCTTTGTTCTTCCTGAAGATCAGAGAGTTTACAGGGGATGGAAGAAAGGAGGGCATGGAATCATCAATATGAGAGATGCTATTATTGAGAGCTCAAATACGTTTTTCTTTTCACTTGCATATCAGTCTGATATTAATAGCCTAATTGATCATCTTGCTCAATTTGGCTTTGGAAGAAATATTTGTAATGACTGTTTTAATCCTGATTCTGGTTTATTGCCAACACCAGAATGGAAGATGAACAATTTAAACTATGGTTGGTTTAAAGGAGATACAGTTAATTTAGGTGTTGGACAGGGTTATATGAGCGCAACCCCAATTCAGCTTGCTTACTATTCTGGATTTCTTGCATCAAAAGGTAGTATTCAAGGATTGTCATTTATAAATGGTGAAACTCAGAACAAGCAATCTTTTAAAAGTAGCTTGAGTGTGGATGATTCGGACTGGGAAAAAATCCATTCAAGCATGATTGGGGTTATCGAAGACCCGAAAGGAACTGCTAAAAGATTAAAGCCATTAAAAAATTATGTTGTAGCCGCTAAGTCAGGAACTGTAGAGCTTGTAAGCACTGAAACTAAAGAGGATTATAAACTTGTAAGAAAGAATATTGGAAATCGTGACCATGCAATTATTGTAGCCTTTGGTCCTATGCCCAATCCTAGATATGCAGTAAGTGTTGTTATTGAAAATGGTGAGAGTGGTGGCTCAGTCGCAGGACCAGTAGCAATAGCCGTTTTAAATGAGCTAATAACAGAATGAAGAAAAGATTAGATTTTAAAAACTTTAGTATTTATTTTGATCAATATCTTTTTATTGCGATAACACTTCTTTCAGTAATGGGACTATTTTTTTTATATAGTGCATCACAAGAAGATATAACTATCGTAGCTAAGCAAGCAGTTTTTGTATCTTTTGGCTTGCTTTTGATGTTTGCGGTTAGCCAACTAGATCCAGATTTTTATAAAACATATTCTGGCGTCTTTCTTGTTATATCAATATTATTAATATTTGCCACAACTCTTTTTGGAAAAGAAATTAATGGAGCAAAAAGGTGGTTAGACTTAGGATTTTTTACTCTGCAAACTTCTGAAATTATAAAAATATCTTTGCCAATTTTTTTATCATCCTATTTATACAACAAGTCACTTCCAATTAGTTCAAAACATACTTTTATAACTTTGATTTTAATAGGCTTTATTTTCTATTTAGTTTATCGACAGCCCGATTTAGGAACAGGCTTAGTTGTTTTTATGTCTGGGGGGTATGTGCTTTTTTTAGCAGGGTTGAGCTGGAGATTTATTGGTTCTGCAGCAGGAGTATTTGTATTGTCACTACCTTTTTTATGGAATAATTTTCTTGAGCCATTTCAACGCCAAAGAATTTTAACTTTTCTAGATCCAAACGCAGACCCATTTGGAACGTCTTGGAATATAACTCAATCTAAAATTGCTATCGGGTCAGGCGGCATTAATGGTAAGGGTTATCAAGAGGGCTCTCAAGCACATCTTAATTTTTTACCGGAGACTGAAACGGACTTTATCTTTGCAGTTATTGCAGAGGAATTTGGATTCATCGGTGTTTGCGTATTGTTATCTATATTTTTCTTTATATTACTAAGATGTCTCTACTTAGCTTTTAATGCAAGAGATAGGTTTTGCAGATTGACTATTGGGGGTTTAAGTCTAGTTTTTGCTTCAACACTATTCATAAATTTAGCAATGGTCGTGGGAGTTATACCAGTAGTTGGAATGCCATTACCATTTATAAGCAAAGGGGGCTCATCTTTGCTATCATTCTATATAGCTTTTGGGATAATAATATCAATGGCAACACATAAAAAGTTAATGCAAAGATGAAATATTTAACACTTTTACTCTCTCTCCTAAGTTTGCAAGTATCAGCAAGCTATTTAGCTCATCCTGATGCAGAAGCATTGATTGTGGAATTGGTAGAAGAGCACAATTTTGAAAGAAAGTTTGTTGAAGAGGTTCTTTTAAATGCAGAAAAGCAAGATAAGATTATTGAATCTATTTCAAATCCAGCTGAGTTTACTCTTACCTGGGATAGGTATAAAAATATATTTATCGAAGAAAAAAGGATCATTAATGGAAAAAAATTTATTGAAAATAATCTTGAAACATTTTTGAAAGCAGAGGAAGAATATGGTGTTCCAAAAGAAATAGTTGCAGCTATCATTGGCGTTGAAACAAGGTATGGAAAAATTCAAGGAAGTTATAGAGTAATTGATAGTCTCTTAACCCTTGGCTTTGATTACCCTAGAAGATCTAAATTTTTTAGAAGTGAGCTAGTAAAGTTTTTTCAGCTAACAAGAGAAAATGGCCTCAATATTGAAGAAGTTAAAGGTTCATATGCAGGAGCAATGGGTTATGGCCAATTTATATCTTCCAGCTATAGAGCATATGCAGTTGATTATGATGGAGACGGGTATGCAGATTTATTTAATTCAGTAGATGATGCTATTGGAAGTGTAGCTAATTATTTATACATTCATGGTTGGAAAAAAGATGGTGAAATTGTAACAGCCACGTACCCAAATAATGTTAGAAAAATATTTGAGCCTCGAGGCTCTGTATCAAAATTTATACCTTTAAGTTTTAAAGAGGGAGATAATGAGTTATTTTTTATAGGCGATGATAACTTTATTGCAATAACCAAATATAATATCAGTCACTTTTATGCGATGGCTGTTTATTATTTATCAGAAGAGTTAAAAAAATGAAAAAAATACTATTTATACTATTATCAATTTCAACTATTGCTGAGTCACAAAGTTTTGTGCCTGATGCGCCTGAATTAGATGTTAAGAGCTATATTTTAATTGAACCAAATACTAACACTATTATTGCAGAATATAACTCTGAGTCAGAAATAGAACCAGCCAGTATGACAAAAATTATGACAAGCTATGTTGTGGCTGATCAGATTTCAAATGGTCTGATATCTTTAGATGATGAGGTTTTAATTAGTGAAAAAGCTTGGAGAATGAAAGGCTCTAAGACTTTCATAGAAGCTGGAAAAAAAGTAACCGTTTCTGATCTTTTAAAAGGAATCATGATTCAGTCTGGTAATGATGCATCTGTAGCAATTGCAGAATATGCTGGTGGTACCGAAAGAGGTTTTGTTGATTTGATGAATTCCTATGCATCTTCATTGGGAATGAATAATACAATTTTTCAAAATGCCACAGGATTGCCTGATGAGAATCACTTTTCATCAGCTAAAGATTTAGCCAACCTTACATCAAACTATATAAATAAATTCCCTGAAGAATATGCCTTGTACAAGCAAAAGGAGTTCACTTTTAATAATATTAAGCAGTTAAATAGGAACAAGCTTTTATGGAGAGATGACTCTGCTGATGGAGTTAAAACTGGACACACGGAAGCTGCTGGATATTGCCTTGTTGGTTCTGCTAAGAGAGGCGGGATGAGATTAATAACAGTTGTGGCAGGAAGTAAATCAGATAATGATCGCTTTTTATCTTCACAAAGATTGCTTGAATATGGTTTTAGATTTTATACAACTCAGAAAATGTTAATCGCAGAGAAAGAATATCAGACAATTACAATATGGGGTGGCGAAGAGAAGAGTTTGGGAGTTGGAGTGCTTGAAGATATTTCTATTACTTTGCCTAGAACAAGTTTTAAAGATGTTAAAACTATCTATAAGGTTAATAACAATATCCAAGCTCCAATAAAAATTGGTCAAAAAGTCGGCACTCTTGAGATAATAAGTAATGATAATGTTGTTCTAGCTACAGACCTAGTTGCTTTAAAAAATATTAAAGCTAAAGGATTTTTTGGCAGAATGTGGTCAAAATTTGTACTTTGGGTATTCAGCTTATTTGGTCTCGCTGGCGATGACACAGATTAAAGGAGTTTTTAATGGCTCTTTTGATATCGTAGATAATATAAAAGTATCTCCTTTTTCAAGAGCCTATACTTTCTCAGATAGTGTGTATGAAGTTGTCCCTTTTTTTAACTCAAAACCAATTGCATTTGAAGCACATCTAAAAAGATTAGAATTTTCTTCTAGTGAGTTATCAATTAGCTTAAATTTAGAAAAAATTTCAAATGAAATAACTACATTAATATCAACCTCTGGCTTTAGCAATGGATATGTTTATTATCAGGTAACAAGGGGAGTAGATGCATTAAGATCTCACATGCATGAATCAAGTCTAGAGATTGAAACCTTTGGTTATGTGAAGGCACATTTATTTGAATGGAAACCTTTAAAAGTATCTATATGCGATGATATTAGATGGAATAGGTGTGATATTAAATCAACCTCACTCCTTGGTAATGTTATGAATATGAATTCTGCAAGGAAAAATAATTGTGACGAAGTCATTATGCATAAAGATGGATTACTTACTGAGGCTGGTGCATCAAATTTATTTTTTGTAATAGATGAGACAATTTGTACTCCAGCCTTAAATGGGAATATTCTTCCAGGCATTACGAGGGCATTATTAATTGATGAATTAAAGGCTAATAGCATAAAAGTTTTAGAAGAAGATTTTTTATTAGACGATCTTTCAAAAGCAACTTGTGCTTGGCTTACAAGTTCAACTAAAGGCCTTGCCCCAATTTCTGAGATTGTAAATTTAGAATGTAATCTTGATATTTATAATCTTGTTTATAAAAGCAGTGAAGAAATTTTTAATAAAAAATTCCTCAGCTAGTTGTTAGCTTCACTACAATATTATCAAGCTCATACCAGAAATTTTTCTCACTCAAGCCCTTGTTCGCCAAATCAAGTTCAAAGATATTTTTTTGGAGTTCTATTAAATTTTGAAGTTTGTGATTCTTGATAAAATTCATATATTCAGATGTTTTATTACTCCAAACTCCAGATTTAATAAGACTGTTTATTGGATTTTTACTTTGCCTTGCATTTGTTGCACTATTAATAATTTTACCAACTATCCATACAAGTAGAGGGGCATAGTGATCTTCAGCAGACTTTATTGAATGTATTATTTTTAAGGCTTTTTTTGTATTTCTAGAAATAATCTCATCCTCAAGTTCAAACGGCATGAATTCAGCAGACTCTGTTGAAGAGCTCCTTGTTTTTTTTCCTTCTTCATAAGTTAATTTCAAAATATTTATTTCATTTTGCTGGGCAACTAAATTACCTGAATTCATTTCAGATATATTCTGAATTAGGTCAGATCTATCAATTTCAGAGACAAATGAAAGCTGATGCTTTAACCAAATTTTTTCTTCGAAGGACTTTAGTTTTTTACACTCAATTATGAGTGCTAATTCATCCATAGCTTTTACCCACTTAGATTGAGAATTCAGCTTCTCATTATTTGAGTTAATAACAATTGCAATATTATCAATTTTGTTAATATTTTCTATTTCGAATATTTTTATAATTTGATCCGGTATTTTTCCTTGATCATGATTAATTTCAATAATTATTTTAGATCCAAATAGCGATCCGCCAGCATTCTCAAAAATAGTTTGGTCGATTTGATCAAATCCCTCTTTATTAAGAATTATTTTTTCTACAAACCCCCTTGAAGAAAGAGATTTATAAATAATATCTTTAGAGTTATTTTTTAATACTATTTCCGACCCATAAATAAAGAAAATATTATGTGGCATATCTAGATACTTTTTGATTGTCATTGCTTCACATTTCAAAAGCATTTACCTCAAATATGATTTGATTAATAAGCTCATTCTGCATTTCAGATTCAAGAGCTTTTATCATTTGTTCTTGTGCAAATGGGTTAAGCTCATTTGATTTATATCTTTTATATGTCACAAGCTTCTTTATAATTTTTTTGTTTTCAGTAGATATTTCTATATTTATCTTTAAATTAAGCTCTCCTTCTAGAGATCTCAATGCAGGGCCACCAAAAATGTCATAATTTTTAAAAATGTATTCTTGAATACTAATTTTTGCCTGTGTATCTATTTTGCTATTAGAGTTAAATACAAATTTAAGTTTTTTCTCAAACGTATCTGGAACAGCATTTACAAAGCTAATAGAAAATAAATCCTTTTTAGATATATCTACGCTTAGCTGGTTGAACTGACAGCTGTTAATGAAGAATAGTATAAATACATATAAAAAAAGTGATTTTAGTTTCATATATTAATAGTATCTAGAGCAGACAGATATATCAAAGATTAATTCTTAGATTACAAAATTTATTATTTTTTCTTTAATATAAATAATTTTTTTAATAGGAGTATCACTTATCGTTGAAGCAACATTTTCAATATTTAATGCAATCGATTCAATTTTTTCTTGCTCTAGATTTTTATCTATGACTATCTTACCCCTCACCTTGCCATTGACTTGAACAATTAAATTAAATTCAGAAACTTCTAGTAGATCCTCTCTAAGAATAGGCCAAGATGATTCAATATCTTCTTTTGAAAAATCAGAATAGAAGCCTTTCCATAAATGCTGAGATATGTGTGGCGATATAGGGTTAAGAGTTTTCAGAATAATAACTATTGCTTCATTCAAACAGAATTTATTTGAAGAAGATACATCATCTTGTTTAAATGATTCTGGTATAGAGTTTACCAATTCCATGATTGCAGCAATAGCAGTATTAAATGAATACCTTGTTTCAAAATCACTAGTCACTTTTTTTAGAGTACTATGCACTTTTCTTCTAAGATTTTTTTCTTCCTCTGAAAGATTTAATGGCTCTTCTATTTTTTCAAACTTTCTTTCATTAACTAAATTCCATATTTTCTTCATAAACCTTGAAGCGCCTTCTACAGAAGACTCTGACCATTCCAGACTTTGCTCAGGTGGAGCAGTAAACATCATATAAAGTCTTACAGTATCCGCACCATACTTTTCGATGTAGGACTGAGGGTCTACAGTATTACCTTTTGATTTAGACATTTTTGCGCCATCTTTTAGAACCATCCCTTGAGTAAGAAGCTTTTTAAATGGTTCGTTGCCTTCGACAAGACCCATATCTCTTAATGCCTTATGAAAAAATCTTGAATATAGTAAATGTAATATTGCATGTTCAATACCACCAATATATAAATCAACTGGAAGCCAATATTTTGAATTTTTATCAAACATTTGGTCAGCATTGTCTGAGGAGGTAAATCTTGCGTAGTACCATGATGAATCCATAAATGTATCAAAGGTATCGGTTTCTCTTTTTAGTTCATCTGATAGGTTATAAAAATCTTGATTCTGACTTAATGGTATTGGAGCTGAATTCTCCTTTAGTTCTGGTAGCCTTACTGGCATATCTTTTTCATCAATAACCCTAGGCTTCCCATTTTCATAGACAACAGGAATAGGGCATCCCCAATATCTTTGCCTACTAACACCCCAGTCTCTGAGCCTAAATTGAACTAATTGTTCTCCTAAATTTAGCTTCTTTAAATTATTGATAATTTCAATAGATGCCTCATCTGAGCTCATGTCATCAAATTGATTAGAATTAACTAACTTGCCTTTTTGAATTATAGGCAGATTATCTTCTTCATCTGAAGTAATCACTTGATTAATTTCTAAGTCATATTTTGTGGCAAATTCAAAATCTCTTTGGTCATGGCCAGGAACGCCCATTACAACACCTGTTCCATAATCAAGAAGTACAAAATTTCCAATCCAAACTGGTATTTGTTTTTTTGTTATTGGATGTAGAACAAATATCCCTGTATCAATGCCGAGTTTTTCAGCTTTAGCCATATCTGCCTCAGCTGCTTTCATCTCTTTACATTTATCTAAAAAGTCTTTTATTGATTTATTCTTCTCTGCTAATGCTAGTGATATAGAATGGTTTGGAGAAATAGCTAGGAATGATACTCCAAAAATCGTATCAGGCCTTGTTGAAAATGCAGTCAAGTATTCATCAGATCCCTCTAAAAGATATTTAATTTCTGCACCAAAAGACTTTCCAATCCAGTTTCTTTGCATTGTTTTAACATTTTCAGGCCAATCAACTTCATCTAATGATGTCAAAAGTTCTTCCGCATAGTCAGTAATTTTTATAAACCATTGATCAATTTCTTTTATCTCAACTTGTGCACCAGACCTCCAGCCTTTACCATCTATAACTTGCTCATTTGCTAAAACTGTTTCATCCACAGGATCCCAGTTAACCATTGATTTTTTTCTATAAACTAAATTGTTGTCATAAAACTTTTTAAATATTAATTGCTCCCATTTATAGTACTCAGGTTCACATGTTCTTAGCTCTTTAGACCAGTCATAGCCCAAACCTAATGAGATAAGTTGTTGTTTCATGTGCTCAATATTTTGATTCGTCCATTCTTTTGGGCTAACTTTATTTGCTATTGCAGCATTTTCTGCAGGAAGTCCAAAAGCATCCCAACCCATGGGCTGGAATACATTAAAATTATTCATTCTTTTGTATCTTGATATTACATCGCCAATTGTATAATTTCTTACATGCCCCATATGCAGCTTTCCTGAAGGATAAGGAAACATTGATAGGCAGTAAAATTTTTCTCTATCGTCTGGTGTTGCTTTAAAAGTATTATTTTCTAACCAATCATTTTGAATAGCTTTTTCAATTTCTGCTGGATTATATTCAGGCTTCATTTTTTAAGAACTCATTTTCAAGGTAGTTAATAGTATGTTTATTTTCTTTAAAAGTTTTGTCATGAAGAATTCTTTGATGCAAAGGATGGTTGGTCTTAATACCTTCAATAAAAAATTCGTCAAGCGCACTGAGCATTCTCTTTATTGCAGAACTTCGTGAATTTGCTTGAGTAATAATTTTTGCCAATAAAGAGTCGTAATACGGCGGCACTTTATAACCTCCATAAATATGTGAATCATATCTTATTCCAAAGCCTCCGGGTGTATGCATCTTAGTTATGGTTCCAGGAGATGGTTGAAATGTTTCAGGATCTTCTGCATTAATTCTGCACTCTAATGCATGTCCATGAAAACTAATATCATCTTGATTAAGATCAATCGGCATTCCGAGAGCAATTCTTAATTGCGCTTTAACTAAATCAAAGCCTGTTATCATTTCTGTTACTGGGTGCTCTACCTGAATTCTTGTATTCATTTCTATAAAATAAAATTGATCTTTTTCATATAAAAATTCAATAGTGCCGACTCCCTCATATTGAATTTCTTCACATAAGGTTATGCATGCTTTAAGTGTCTTATCAAGGGACATTTTATTAATATTTAAGGCTGGAGCTTCTTCAATTATTTTTTGATGCCTTCTTTGCATACTACAATCCCTTGTCCCCAAGTGGATTGCCTTGCCTTTACCATCACCAACTATCTGAACCTCTATGTGTCTTGGATTTCCAATAAATTTCTCAAGGTATATAGTTTCATTACCGAATCCATTTTTAGCTTCTTGTTTTGTTATTTCTGCATGACCAATAAGGTCTTCTTCTTTTTCAACAACTCGCATACCTCGTCCACCACCACCAGCAGTTGCTTTAATCATGATTGGATAGCCTATATTTCTAGCAATTCTCTTAAACTCATCTTGATTAGATGGTATTTCATCTTTATAACCTGGAACAATTTGGATACCCGAATTTTCAGCCAGGGTTTTTGCTGTTATTTTGTCACCCATTTTTTGAATAGTATCTGAGGTTGGGCCAATAAATTTAAAACCACTCTTTTCACACATTTCTGCAAAATTATGATCCTCAGCGAGGAATCCATACCCAGGATAAATAGCATTTGCACTTGTCAGCTCAGCTGCTGATAAAATTGCAGGTATATTTAAATAACTTTCCGATGGTGAGGCAGGCCCAATACAAACTGTCTCATCAGAAAATTTAAGGTGCTTAAGATCTTTGTCACCCTCAGAATAAACAGAAACTGTATTTATACCAAGCTCTTTGCAAGCTCGTATAGCTCGAAGAGCAATCTCACCACGATTGGCAATTAGAACTTTATAACTCATTTTAGTTTATGGTTATAATTTTTTGACCAAACTCTACAGGGCTACCATCTTCCACATCAATGCTTACAATTTTTCCCTCAAATTCTGATTTGATCTCGTTCATCATTTTCATGGCCTCAACAATGCATAAAATATCGCCAGCTTTAACAATGTCACCTACCTTAACAAAAGGATCTTTGTCTGGGCTAGGGCTCCTATAAAAAGTTCCAACTATTGGAGATGTAACTTCTGTACCAGAAATATTTTCTTTCACAGGCTCTACTGCTTTGTTTACGACAGGAGCAGCAGGCTCATAATTAGTTATAGCTGGAGCTGAAATAATATCTTGTTGAGTTGAAGTATTTCTAGAAATTCTTACTGACTCATCTCCCTGGCTTACCTCTATTTCTTTAAGATCAGATTCTTGTAGCATTTCAATAAGCTTCTTGATTTTTCTAATATCCATTTATTTACCTCTATATTTAAATATTCCTTTAGTAATAGCTTCCTCATATCCCTTAATTCCAATTCCAGTAATAACCTCTTCTGCAATATCTGAAAGGTATGAGAAATGTCTAAATTTTTCTCTTGAATGGATGTCAGAAAGATGAACCTCATAAAAGGGTATTTGAACAGCTAGCAGTGCATCTCTTATAGCAATACTAGTATGAGTATATGCAGCCGGATTTATAACTATAAAATCAACCTTTTGCGCTATTGAGTTATGAATTGATGTAATTATTTCATGCTCTGCATTACTCTGAAACGTTACTAGAGTGCTTTGATTTAAGTTGGCAAAATCTATTAACTCTCTTTCAATCTCTTTTAATGATTTATTCCCATATAAATCAGTTTCTCGCATTCCAAGAAGATTTAAATTTGGTCCATTAATAAGCAATATATTCATTTTTAGATGATTTTAACAGAAATTAGAAGATTTTATAAGATTTTTTAAAAAAGTTTATTTTTTTGAAGTGGGTAACAAAAACCTGATTCAGAGCAACCCTGATAGTATATAAAAACATCTGATAAGTTCAATATGTAATTTAAATCAGCTTTTATATTAAATTTTTTTTTAAGTATTTGTGTTTCACCAAAAAACTCATCTTCATGGAGCTCTATCTTAGAATCAAAAATATCATATGAAATTAGCTCATTATTATTTTTAAGCTCTATGCTTTTTAAATACATATAGTATCCATCTTTTATCTCCCATGAGAGATAAATATTTTCACCATCATAAGTGCTAGATAGCACAAATACTTCTCCAGCCACTGGGATTGTATTTTGGTCATCAAAAAGGTTTGTTGAATATAATTCAACTGAAACTAGATGGGATAGTAGTATAATAAAGAATCTGTTAGCCATATAGGCTTAAGAATAAACCCCAAAGAAGTTAAAATAAAGAATTTATTAAATAACATGGTAAAAAAAATCATATGCTTCAGGCCTTAGCGTTAAAAGTTTTCTTTTTTGTTCCTATATGGGTGTTAAAAATATTTTTTTTTAAAAAATTAACAGTTATTAGGGGGCATCAATTTGACCCACAAGCAGCAGCATTTTTATCTGTTACCCCTAAAACGAATCTGTCTGTTCTATCTGATAATCAAATAGCTGAGACTCGTAAGACTATTGATGAGAGTAGGAAAAAAAACAAACTTTCCTTGAGCCCATCTAGCAAAATAACCAAAAAAGATCATTTATTACCCAATCATAAATTACTATTGAGAGAGTATCAGCCTATTAATTGTGATGAAAAAAAAGCAGTATTATATTTTCATGGCGGCGGGTATGTTTTGAGCTCTGTTGATACTCATGATGATATGGTGTCATACATGTCTGATAGTCTTGGAATTAAGTTTTATTCATTAGATTACAGACTCTCACCAGAAAATAAATATCCTGATTCTTTGAATGATGCATTAGAAGCATATGCATGGCTAATCAACAGGGGTTTCAGCCCAAAAGAAATCTCAGTTTGTGGTGATAGTGCTGGTGCTCATTTAGCGGCCTCGATGGTTCATTATCTTTCGAATAGAGATCAGGAACTTCCAGGTAGTCAATTTTTAATATACCCAATGTGCGATCCATCTTGTTCTACAGAATCATACGAATTGCTTTCTTCTGGCTATTTTCTTACTAAAAGTAATATGATTTGGTTTTGGGATAAATTGAGAGGCCATAAAGAAGATGATGTTGATTCATCTTTTAATCTTTTAAAATTTGATTTTGAAAAAAAGCTCCCATCAACAATAATTGTTACTGCAGGCTTTGATCCGCTTTGCGATGAGGGAGAAATATATGCATATTTATTGCATAAAGGTAAACATAATGTGAAACAATTACATTATCCAGCAATGTTTCATGGTTTTGCATCTGTAACTAAGTTAAAAGCAGCCCAAATCGCTGTTGAGGATTTTTTAAGAGAATACAAAAAAATATTATGAGTAAAATTTTAGCAGTAAATAATTTAAGCATTAATTTCACTACCAGAGATGGTATTTTTAATGCTGTTAATGATATAAGTTTTGATATTGATAAGAATCAAACAATGGCTTTAGTTGGAGAATCTGGATCAGGTAAATCAGTGACAGCAATGTCTATACTTCAATTACTCCAAAGACCTCAAGCCTCCTATTCTTCAAATTCTTCTATTAAATTTAACGGAGAAGAAATTATTGATGCTCAATATGAAAAACTTCTTTCTCTTAGAGGAAACATTATATCAATGATATTTCAGGAGCCTATGACTTCATTGAACCCATATCACAGAGTTGGAAATCAAATTGCTGAATCTATATTGCTCCATTCGAATAACTCTAAAGAAGAGGCGACAACAGAAGCAAAAAAATTAATGGATTTAGTAGAAATAGACGATGTTGAAAGACGTTTCTATGCATATCCTCATGAGCTTTCTGGGGGTCAGCGACAGCGGGTAATGATTGCCATGGCGCTTGTTAATAAGCCAGAGCTTTTAATTGCAGATGAGCCAACAACTGCCCTCGATGTGACTATACAGGCACAGATACTTGATCTAATGTCTAAACTGAAGAACGAACTTGGAATGTCAATCCTTTTTATTACTCATGACCTTGGGTTAGTTCAAGAGTTTTCAGACAAAGTATGTGTTATGAAAGATGGAGAGATTGTGGAAAAAGGAAATACGCTTGAGGTATTTGCTAATCCTTCTCATGATTATACAAAAAAATTATTAGATGCTGAGCCTCAGCCAAAAGAAGAAAATCCTATTAGTGATCAGCCAATCATAGAAATTAATAATTTGAATGTTTTTTATTCAATACCATCAACTAATTTTTTTAAAAAGAACTCTTTCCATGCTGTTAAAAATACATCATTTAATATTTACAAAAATACAACAATTGGGCTTGTTGGCGAATCCGGATCTGGCAAATCAACTCTTGGAAAAGCAATCGCAAACCTAGTTTCCTATGAAGGGGATATTAGATTTAATGGAAAAAATATTGTCTCAAACTCGCAAAAAGAAAACAAAGAGTTAAAGAAAAATGTACAAATTGTTTTCCAAGACCCTTATGGCTCTTTATCGCCTAGAATGACTGTTGGTGAAATAGTTGGAGAAGGTTTGGGAGTTCACTTTAAACTCACAAAAAAAGAAAGAGACGAAAAAATTGATAAAGTTTTGAGTGACGTTGGTATAGAGATAGCAGCAAAAAATAAATATCCACATGAGTTTTCAGGCGGTCAAAGGCAGAGAATTGCTATTGCAAGATCTTTAATAATGAATCCAGCATTTATGATACTGGATGAACCAACTTCTGCATTAGATAGATCTATCCAAATTCAAGTTATAGAACTTTTAAAAAAAATACAAAATGAATATGGGCTAACTTATCTTTTCATCAGTCATGATTTAAAAGTTATTAGATCAATGTCAGACTTTATTTTTGTAATGAAGAATGGTGAGATTGTTGAGTCAGGGCCTTCTCATGATGTTTTTGAAAAACCTGAAAAAGAGTACACGAAGAAATTACTAAATGCAGCATTAAAGTATGCCTCTGAATAATTGAAAATATTAATATGACAAATAGAAAATATTCAAAAGAACTTTTAGATGGACCAAATCAAGCAGCATCAAGATCAATGCTTAGAGGAGTAGGATTTACATCTGATGATTTCAAGAAGCCACTTGTAGGAATTGCATCAACTGGGGCAAAAGTTACTCCATGCAATATGCATATTAATCAGCTGTCAGAAATTGTTGAGCATTCAGTTGATAATTCCGGAGGTAAAGGAGTGCTATTCAATACTATTACAGTTTCTGATGGTATATCAATGGGAACACAAGGCATGAAATACTCACTCGTTTCAAGAGAAGTCATAGCAGATTCTATAGAAACTGTTGTGGGCTGTCTTGGTTATGATGGTGTTATAGCAGTTGGTGGATGTGATAAAAATATGCCCGGATGTATTATCGGCATGGCAAGGCTTAATAGACCTTCCATATTTATATATGGTGGCTCAATCAGACCCAGTGAAGAAAATACCGATTATGTAACTGTATGTGAAAAGACTGGTGAGTTTTCTAAAGGCGATCTAGACGAATCTCAACTAATTCATGTAGAAAAAATATCTGTAAAGGGTCCTGGATCCTGTGGAGGTATGTATACAGCCAATACTATGGCATCTGCTATTGAGGCATTGGGTATGAGTCTTCCTGGAAGTAGCAGTCAAGATGCTGTCTCAAATGATAAAGAAGATGATTGCTCAAAAGCTGGTATAGCGATCATGGGCTTATTAGAAAAAGATATTAAGCCTTCAGACATTATGACAAAAAAAGCTTTTGAGAATTCTATAACTATGGTGATTGCTTTAGGCGGTTCCACAAATGCAGTACTTCATTTACTTGCTATGGCTGATGCAATTGGAGTTGATTTAACGCTTGATGACTTTACAAGAATCGGTAAAAAGACACCAGTCTTAGCAGATTTAAAGCCCTTTGGCTCTCATTATATGTCTGAGCTTAATGCAAATGGAGGGATACAGCCGCTAATGAAAACCCTTTTAGATAAAGGCTTACTTCATGGTGATTGTCTTACTGTTACAGGGAAAACACTCTCAGAAAATCTTTCTTTAGTTAAACCTTATGAATTACATCAAGATATTATCAAGGAGTTTGATAGCCCAATAAAGGCTAATAGTCATCTCAGGATACTATATGGAAATTTAGCTGAAGAAGGAGCGGTTGCAAAAATAACAGGAAAAGAGGGAACTTCTTTTGAAGGTAGCGCTCGAGTTTTTAATTCAGAGGAAGAAGGCGTTGAGGCTATTTTATCAAAATCAATTAAACCTGGCGACGTTGTAGTAATAAGATATGAGGGACCAAAAGGTGGTCCTGGGATGAGAGAAATGTTGAAGCCTACTTCGGCAATCATGGGCCAAGGCCTGGGAGATAAAGTTGCATTTATTACCGATGGTCGTTTTTCAGGAGGTACTCATGGTTTTGTTGTTGGACACATTACACCAGAAGCGGCAGATGGTGGGCTAATAGCAATTATTGAAGATGGTGATTCAATACTAATTGATGCAAACTCGGATAAACTAGTACTGAATATCTCTGATGATGAGATTTCAACTAGACTTAGTAAATGGGTTAACCCTAAAACGCCGCCAAGAAAAGGTGTTCTAGCAAAATTTGCACGAAATGTTAAATCAGCAAGTCTTGGAGCGGTGACAGATTAAAGATGAATATTAATAGAAAATTTCCAAACACTAGACTTAGAAGATTGAGACTTAATTCAAGTATTAGAAATCTTGTTTCAGAATTTGAATTATCAACAAATGATTTGATTCAGCCTTTGTTTGTTAAAGAGGGCTTGAGTGGCAATGAATCAATAGAGAGCATGCCTGGAATTAAAAGGTATGGTAAAGAATCAGTTCTACCAGAGATCGAGGATTTGCTTGAGCATAATATTAATACAGTTGCTCTATTCCCGGTCATTGATCAATCAAAAAAAAATAGTAGTGGTGATGAAGCTGTTAATGACTCTAACTTGATGTGTGAAACTATAAACGAAATTAAAAAACGATTTCCAGAGATTGTCTTGATATCTGATGTTGCACTAGATCCTTATACTGATCATGGACATGATGGAGTTCTCATTGATGATTATGTAGATAATGATGAGACTTTGAGTGTTCTAAAACAACAGTCATTAACTTTAGCTCAGGCTGGATCAGATATTATTGCTCCCTCAGACATGATGGACGGCAGAATAGGCTTTATAAGAAAAGCACTGGATGAGATAGGTTATAAAAATACTATTCTTCTTTCCTATGCAGCAAAATATAATTCAAAATTTTATGGGCCTTTTAGAGATGCAGTTAACTCTTCTTCAAATTTAGGCAAATCATCAAAGGCAACATATCAAATGTCATTTAAAAATAAAAATGAAGCACTTCATGAAGTTGCTATGGATATTAATGAAGGTGCGGATATTGTAATGGTTAAGCCAGGTATGCCATATTTAGATATAATTTCGAATATTAAAGAAACTTTTAAGGTTCCAACTTTTGCTTATCAAGTTAGTGGTGAATACAGTATGCTTAAATTAGCAATTGATAAGGGATGGCTTGAAAGCAATGTTATGTTAGAATCGTTGTATAGTTTCAAGAGAGCTGGCGCTGATGCAATCCTAACGTATGCAGCCAAAGAAATTTCCAAGGAGATAATTAATAAATGAGTAATGTTATAGAGATTCGTGACGAAGAAAACTTTAACAATGATGTTTTAAATTCAGAAATGCCTGTTTTGGTTGATTTCTGGGCTGAATGGTGTGGTCCATGTAAACAACTTGCTCCCACTGTTGCAGAAGTGGCTTCTGAAAAGTCTGAAACAATAAAAGTTTGTAAAATGGATGTTGATTCCAATAGGGAGATTGCAGCTAAATATGGAATAAGATCAATCCCATCATTAATTATTTTTAAAAATGGTGAGCCTGCTGGAGTGGAAGTTGGAGCTCTTACTAAACAACAACTTGAGGATTTTATTAATACAACCATATAGTCTAAAAGAACTATGCTTTGCATAATTACTTAAATAAGACTATTATTTCAACTTCTCCAGCTAATAAGCTATCAAGACACCAAACCTACTTTTTTACAAAAAACAAAAACAATTAGAACGGAAAAATTAAATGAATCTTACTGAAATTAAAATCAAACCAATCAACGAACTTGTGGACATAGCAACTGAGCTTGGGTTAGAAGATGTTGGAAGGCTTAAAAAACAAGAAATAATATTTAGGATTTTTAAACACAAAGCTTCCGAGGGTGTGGACATTTATGGTGGTGGAGTTCTAGAAATCTTAAATGATGGTTTCGGATTCCTTCGTTCTCCTGAGGGCTCTTATTGTGCTGGAGAAGATGATATATATGTATCGCCAAGTCAAATAAGAAAGTTTAGTTTAAGGAAAGGTGATTCAGTTGCTGGAAAAATAAGAACCCCAAAGGATAAAGAGCGTTATTTTGCTTTAATACAGGTTGATACCATTAATGGTGAAGAGCCAAGAAATACAAAGAATAAAATTCTATTTGAAAATTTAACCCCTCTATTCCCAAATGAAAGGCTAATTTTAGAGCAAGGAAGTGGGTCTAATGAAGATCTGTCATCTAGGATAATTGATTTAATCGCTCCAATTGGTAAAGGCCAGCGTGGTCTAATTGTATCGCCTCCTAAGGCTGGTAAAACATTAATGCTACAAAGCATAGCGCATTCGATTAAGAGCAATAATCCAGAGGTGGAGCTTATCGTTCTTTTGATTGATGAAAGGCCTGAAGAGGTTACTGAGATGTCAAGAACAGTAAAAGGTGAAGTTGTTGCTAGTACATTTGATGAACCGCCTACAAGGCATGTTCAAGTTGCAAACATGGTTATTGAAAAGGCAAAAAGATTAGTAGAGCACAAGAAGGATGTAGTTATTTTACTGGACTCAATTACACGTCTTGGCAGAGCTTACAATTCTGTTCAACCAGCATCTGGAAAAATTCTTAGTGGTGGTGTCGACTCTAATGCTCTAGAAAGACCAAAAAGATTCTTTGGTGCAGCAAGAAATCTTGAGGAGGGGGGTAGCTTAACAATTCTTGCTACAGCTCTTGTTGAGACTGGATCAAAAATGGATGAAGTCATTTATGAAGAATTTAAAGGGACTGGTAATATGGAAATCCATCTTGAAAGAAAGATAGCTGAAAAGAGGATTTATCCTGCTATCAATATCAGGAGATCAGGAACTAGAAGGGAAGATTTATTAACCGCTGAAGATGAGCTCCAAAGAATGTGGGTACTAAGAAAGATCTTAGATGACATGGAAGACGCTCAATCAATTCAATTTTTAATTGATAGATTAAAATCCCACAAAACAAATGATGAATTCTTTACATCAATGAAGGGAGGAAATGGTAAGAAAACTAGATAAAGTTTTTAGCCATTGAAATCATCATTTTGTCTGAGGGGCCAGATGATACATATACTTCCAACCCCCTATGTTCTTTGTTCAATTTCTTTTTTATACGCTCTGAAGCAACAATGAATATCTTGTTTTCTAAAATAGCCTTATCTAAGTGATCTATTAAAAATTGAAAGGTCCCAAAGTTATAAATTAGCAACACTTCTTTAATATTAATTATTTTCTTAACCTCTTCAGGCAAGTAAGATACTTCATAACATATGATTTCATCTAAATCTTCATTAAGACTTTTTTGAAGAAAACCATTTGAGTTATTGCCACAAAATAAAAGGTTTTTACCAGGAAAATTTGTGCGAATTAAATCAAGAATTCCTTTAGAAGAATGCTCTAAAGGAGAAATAGATCGAACACCCTTTTGCAATAATTTATTTGATGTTGAAGGCCCAGTTGTCAAGAAATTATTATTAAGCGAATTTATACTGTGAAAATCCTCAATAATTTTTAAGCCATTTATAACTGAATTTTGGCTTGTAAAGATTATATTTTTATATGAATCGATATTTTGGATTTTACAAATGGAATCTTCTTTAGGAGCAATAAAATTAATCTTAGACATATGAATATTGTTTATTTCTATACCCAGGTCCATGGCTAATTTTTTTAGATTAATGGATAGACTTTTTGGTCTTGTATTAACAATCATCATTCCGAGATTAAGGATTTTGCCCCTTCTAAGATAAATTCATCAGCAAATGAGATTATGTCTTTATCAATGTCTTTGAAAGAAGAGTTCATTTTTTTATAGATTAATTTATCTCCTTTATAAGAAAGGACTTTTCCTGTAACTTTTATTTCATCATTAAAATTTTGGCATAGGATTGCAATTGGAGAAAGACAACCACCATCCATAGATGCTACAAATGATCTTTCTGCATTTGCAAGTATCAATTCCTTGGAGTCCCCAATGCTTTCTAAGGTTTCTATTATTTCTTTATTACTAGATAAGCATTCAATTGCTATATGACCCTGAGATGCTGCAGGGAGCATTTCATCTATTGAGAACTCATATGAATTTTGCTGTAAGCCAAGTCTATTTATAGCAGCTTTCGCTACAACCAAACCATCAAAGTAACCTTCATTAAGTTTATTTATTCTCGTTGCAATATTTCCTCTTACTGGAATAGTTTTGATATCTGGTCTCAAGTAATTTATTTGCGCCTTCCTTCTGGGTCCAGAGGTCCCTATAGTGGCATTCTCTAAAAAATCAGAAAATGACTTCCCATCTTTGGATAAAAGTAAATCACTGGGGGACTCTCTTTTAAAAACATTTATAATTTTAAATTTAGGATCAAGTCTTGCTGGAACATCTTTAAGGCTATGAACAGCAATATCTACTTTATTTGACTCAAGAGCAGACTCTAATGTTGAAATGAAAAGACCTTTACCACCAATCTCATGAAGAGGTTTATTTGTTTGATCTCCTTCTGAAGTCATTGGAATTAATTCAACTTCAACATCTTTGATACTTTTTTTAATTTCATTTGCAACAAAATTAGCTTGATACATTGCTAATTCTGATTGACGGGTAGCTATTTTTATTTTCATTTTTTTTCTAACAAGAGGGCTCTAACATCCCCAACAATTTTATTTTTTAAAATTTTAAAATCTTCAGGCACTTCCACTTCAGTAAATTTACTGTGTTCCAAGTAAATTTTACATGATGGCTTTATATCATTTTTACGAGATAGTAACTTAAGGAGCTTTATTTCATATTCCTGATTAAAAGGTGGATCAAGCAATATTAAATCAATATTAGATAAGTTATTTTTTTTTATCCATTCAAATGCATCTTTAAAAATAACTTTCGATTTGTCTTTTATATCTAGAAGCTTAATATTTTTTGTTAATACTGAATAATTTTTTTTATTAAGCTCTACAAAGAAGACTTTTTGCGCATTTCTTGAAATTGCTTCAATTCCAAGTGAGCCAGTACCCGCAAAAAGATCAAGACAAACGAAGTCATTGATTTCAAACTGTAACCAATTAAAAATAATCTCTTTTAATTTATTTGAAGTTGGCCTTAAAGAATCTTTAAAATCAAAAGGTATTTTTTTTCCCTTAAGATAGCCACCAGATATCCTGATACTATTCTTCATTGCTTATTTGCAAAGAATTTATGCATATATTTACCACAAATTAATAATTAAAAGTTATTTAAACTAAGTATAATTCATCCATGAGCTTACAAGATAATTTTAGACAAGCAATGAGAAGTTACATCTACTCAGTGAGTGTGATGTCAAATGTTGATTCTAATGGAGACTTCAGCGCAATTACTGTTTCCTCAGTTACTTCGGTTTCTCTAGATCCACCGAGTTTATTGGTTTGTATAAATAAATCTGCTGGTATACATAACACTATTGAGGAGGGGTCAAGTTTCTGTATAAACCTGCTTAATAAAAATCAAGAATATATATCCAACTTATGTAGCTCTTTTCAAACAGAAGGGAAAAGATTCAATGACCAAGATTGGGACTTGAAAAATATTCCTTTTTTAAAAAGTGCTCAGGCTAATATTTTTTGTACTGTTGATAAATTAATTTCATATCATACTCATACTATTGTTATCGGACATGTAACAGATTCTTTTAGTAATCAAGATATAAATACACTGACATACGTAGATGGCACATATCAATAAACAGTTAAAGAATATATTCTTAATACTCATAATCTTTAGTGCTTCTGTATCTGCTTCTAACGCTTCATCAAATTTGAGTAACTGTGAGGAAAAGCCAAGCGTCTATATAATTTCACCTCAAAATGGCTTTGTTTCAGACTCCAATAATGTGAAGGTTATTTTTGGTTCAAAGAATGTAGAAATTAATCCTGCTGGTAAAGGAGAAAGTGCAACTAAAAAATGTTTTGCAAGTGGGCATCATCATTTATTAGTTAATATAGATCAACTTCCAGAAAGCTTTATTCCTTTTGACGAAGGGTATTATCATTTTGGAGGAGGCCAGACTGAAGTTATTCTTGACCTAGAGCCGGGAACTTATTCTCTGCAGCTTATCCTTGGCTCTTATGTTCATAATTCAAGAATGCAGGTAAATAATTTTGCAGGACAGGGACCTTTTATATCAGAAAAAATTACTATTAAAGTCAATTAGAAATTAGACCGCTTATAACTTTATCTAAATGCTCTTCTAAGTTATTAGCAATCATATTTGCGCTAGAAATAGGACCAGCGCTATCATCATAGTCATCGCCTACGACATTAACCTTTCGTATTATTCCGACAAGCCCATGCAACATAGACCATAAAGTTATACATTTAAAAGCAATAATTTGCTCAGAATCATCTGCCAGACTAGCAAAACTATCTTTCATATTATCGTATGTTTCATTTGCAGATTTTAGGAGGTCGGGATAGTCAGCAAAGTTACCGACAGCCGTTCCAAACATTAAATCATAGGTATTAGCATTTTTTAAACCAAATTCTATGTACTTGCTCGCATTAGCAACAAGTTTTGTTTTTGTAATTTTTTTTGGACTATCAAAAAAAACAAGTTCATTAAGTTTTTTAAAACCCACCGTTGCAACCGCAGCATATACGCATTCTTTTGTTTCAAAATGTCTGTAAGGCGCAGTTTGAGAAACGCCACTTTCCTTTGCAAGAGATCTAATGCTTAATTTGGTATAGCCATCTCTGTCACAAAGCTTGCATGCACATGCAATGAGCTCCTCTTTTAAATTTCCATGATGGTATGTTTTCATTATAATTTAATGTTGACACTGCTAACATATTTTATGTTATTATGTTTACACTGCATACATTAAATTTATTATGTGTGAAAGTCAAATAAATATATATGAATACAAGAAAAATGAATAAAACTATTTTGGCTCTATTGTTGGGTAATGTATTTCTTTTAAACCTTGAAGCTATAGAGGTTCTTGAAATAAAAATGCTTGATGAGTATTCCATAACTCGAGAGTTTCCTGGAAAACTTATTCCAACGGAACAGTCTAAGTTGGCATTTGAAATACCTGGAAAGATTAATATTATAAATGTTGATATTGGAGATGAGGTCGTATTCGGTGATGAGCTTGCAGTATTAGATGACAGAGAAGCACTTGCTCAATTGAATCAATCGAAAGCCAAATTTGATTTAGCTGAACAATTACTTGCAAGATATATAGATCTCAGAGCAGATGGTCATATATCTATTCAAGACCTAGATAAGGCTAAGTCTGATCAAATAGTAGCTAAGTCACAGTATGATTTTTATAAAGTTAAGTTTGAGCAAACCAAGTTATTGGCTCCTTTTAATGGAGTAATTCAAAACAGACTTTTTGATACTGGATCAGTAATTAATGCAGGCGTTCATGTCTTAGAGATTTTAGGCTCTACCAATGTTGAGGCACGAATTTCAATTCCAATGAATTATATGAATAAAATTAAAATTGGAGGCGACTATGAATTTGATGTTAATGGAATGCTTGCAAAGGCTAAGTTGGAAAGGTTGGCTCCTATGTCAACTGGAGGCTCTAATAATAGGTTAGCAATTTTTAGATTTGATACCTTTTTTAACCCAGGATCAATAGTAAAACTCAAACTAAGCCTCTCTGAGAAAGCTAAGGGCACATGGGTTCCAATAAAATCATTGTCACAATCAGAACAAGGCATATGGGCTATATACACCATTAATGAACAACAAAAAGTAGTACGAGATTTAGTTGATGTGATTTATTTTGAGGATGAATACGCTTTTGTAAATGGCACACTTAAGGATGGTGATCTAGTAATTTTAGGCGGAGCTCAAAAGATTATTGAAGGCAAGATAATAAAATAAAATGAGAGTTATTAATTTTTTAATAGAAAAACCAAGAATATTATTCCTTACTCTAGCATTCATATTATTATCTGGTATTTCTTCTGGCCTTTCAGTACCAATTCAAGAAAATCCTGAACTTGCTGAAAGATGGGGAGGGGTTCGTATATTTCTTCCGGGGGCATCACCTGAGCGAATTGAAACAGAAATAGTCAATGATCTAGAAATTAAACTTAGAGAAGTTGAAGAAATACTTGAACTGGAATCAATAATTACACAAGGTTTTTCAACAATAGTTGTTGAGTTAAATCAAAGTGTTCCACCTATGCTTATCGAAGAGACTTGGTCTAAAGTTCAAGACAAGCTTAATCAAATACTGATCCCTCAAGGTGCAGAAATATTTCTTGATAGAAGCAGCGGCCCGCCTATAACTGTTCAATATGCTGTAACCTGGAATGGTGATGGAGAGGCTCCACTCATAATGATGTCAAGGCTAGCAAATCAGCTTAAAAGGAAGTTAAGCTCGATAGGCTCTTCTCATCAAACTGCAGTTTTCGGTGAAACTGATGAAGAAATCTTAATCGAACTAGACTCATCTAAATTATCTTCGCTTGGCTTGTCATTTCAAGATATTTCAAAAGCTATTCAATCTTTAGATGCAAAAAAACCTATTGGAGTATCTTCAAACAATAATTCTGAACTTTTATATAGACTTAAAGACAACATACAGAGCATACAAAAGATTTCAGAAATACCTATTAAGATTATTAATGAATCAGAAATTATTCAATTAGATGATGTTGCAGTTATTTCAAAAACTCCAGTTTCGCCTATAGAAGATATATTTTTGTTTAATGGAAAAGTGGTTGTGTCTGTTGCAGGTACTGGGTCATTTTCTCAAAGAGTTCATGACTATGTAGAGCGAGCAACAATTGTTGTTGATGAGATGAGAGAAACTTTACCTAGCGAGATCTCTATAGATCTAATTTATGATGAATCTGCGTATACCACTAAAAAATTTAATGAGCTTGTAAAAAGTTTTTCATTAGCAATATTTTTTGTTTTAAGTATAAGCCTTTTTTTTCTTGGAATTAGATCGGCAATAATTGTTACTCTCATACTTCCATTTTCGATTTGCTTAGTGATGGTTGGCTGCAGATTTATAGGCCTGCCTCTTCACATGACATCTATCACTGGAATTATTATTGCGCTCGGTTTACTTATAGATAATGGAATCATTGTTGTTGAAGATTATAAAAACAGAAGAGCATCTGGGCTTAATATTAATGATTCAATTTCTCAAGGGTTAAAAAATTTATCCGCCCCTCTAGCAGCAGCAACAGCCACGACTGTATTTTCTTTTCTTCCGATAGTAACTGGGGAGGGATCAAGTATAGAATTTGTAGGTGGTATGGCAATGACAGTAATCATGTCTATAACATCATCATTGGTCTTAGCTTTGCTAATGGTCCCAGTTCTAATGAACTACATGGAAAAAATCCCTTACTTTAAAGATGCAGACATTAGCAATGAAGGATATAGAAATGAGAAAATCCTCAATAAGTACAGGGCTTTTCTAAACTGGGCATTCTTAGTTCCTAGGCGAGCAATCATGCTGTCGCTTTCCTTGCCTATTTTAGGATTTCTTCTTTTTAATACGTTACCTAAAGATTTTTTTCCTGCTCAAGATAGAGATATGTTTAGAGTTAATATAGAACTTCCCTCTAATGCATCTGCACTCACCACTATGAATAGGGTTATAGAAATAAGAGAAGATATTCTTAAGAGTGGTCTAATTTCAGTAGAAAAAGATTATTCATTTATCGGCAGAATGATGCCGAGAGTCCTAATGAATGTTGTTGGTGGTGAAGAAAAGCAAGGTACAAATAATATTGCACAGTCTGTATATTTTGCTACGGATTATTATGAGATGATTGAGAATCTACCAGAATTATCAAGAAGGCTTGTTAAAAATAATCCTGAT
This sequence comes from uncultured Gammaproteobacteria bacterium, assembly GCA_964469915.1. Lineage (GTDB taxonomy): Bacteria > Pseudomonadota > Gammaproteobacteria > Magnimaribacterales > D2472 > SCGC-AAA076-P13. Next base: position 4,707 of record CAYXZT010000004.1, on the reverse strand, counting down.
ATCATAGTTCTTGTTGATAGCTTTTCTTCTGGACCCCCAGTTTTTTCAGACGTAAGTTATGTAATTTTTGGTGATGATCCAGGTTTACTTAAATCTCTTGGTGAAGAGCTTGAACTAATTATTAATAATTCTCCTGATATTAATGTTACCAAGTCTGCAACTTCAGATTCAATAACTAATGTAGAATTTGAGCTTAATAGCTCAAATATTTCACTGTCTGGTCAGAATGCAAATTATCTTGTTAATGAAATGTTTACAGCAAACAATGGGCTAATCGTTGGTACCATGCTTGATTCAAATAAAGAAATACCAGTAAGATTAAAAGGTTTATCCAATAAAAATAATCTAACAGGAAATACTGGTTTTATAACAATACCCTCTCAAGATGGATTTGAGTATTTTGATAGCTTTGGAAAGAGTACCTTAACAAATAAATCATCAACAATAACTAGACTTGATGGCCAACGAACAAACGATGTTGAGGGGTGGATTTGGACAGGTACACTTCCTTCTGCAACGGAAGAAGCTATAAAAAAAGATGTAGCAGACTTTGAATCAAGATTGCCAATAGGCTACTCGTTAAAACAACTTGGTGAGGCAGAAAGCAGAGGCCAATCTCAAGCTTCATTATATTCATCGGCATTTATGTATTTCATTCTTATAATAGTTGGGCTGGTGCTAGCGCTAAATTCCTTCAGAGAGACCGGTCTAATACTATCTGTTGCATTTCTATCAATTGGGCTGTCCTTTCTTGGTTTATTTATAGGTCAGCAGAACTATGGATTTATTGGAACTATTAGTGCTATTGGGCTAATTGGCTTATCAATCAATGACTCAATAATTGTTTTGGCTCATATCAAAGAAGAAGCTAAGGAGAAATTAATAACTAAAGCAGAACTAGTTGAGGTTGTTATTAGATCTACAAGACATATTATTACCACCTCTTTAACAACGCTTGGTGGATTTTTGCCACTTATTTTTGCAAGTGTATTCTTTAAACCACTTGCTTGGGCAATGAGTATTGGGGTTTTAGGAGCAACAATTACAGCTTTAATGTATATCCCTGCAATGTTTATAATTATGCGAAAAGTTAAGTATTAGAGCACTTTTCTGAGCAATAACTTCTCCCAGACTTCTTTATAACAAGTGATTGGTGTGTATAGGTATCACAAGCAGCGCACTTAATCATAGAGTCATCAATTTTTTTTTGTGAAGTCTTTGTAAATAATGATCTTAGAAATAATCCAGCTGATATTACTAGGATAAATATTATTAAAGGAATTAAGAAAAGTATAGATTTTAATAGGAGCATGACCTAGTCACTTGAGACTGGTTTACTTTTCTGCAAGAAATTCCATGACCAGCCAGAATTATCAGTTGAGTCTTGCGATTGGATGTCTTTATAATTTAACGTAATTATCTTACGAGTATCTTCTAGTAGCTCAACATAACCCAATGAATCATACGATTCTTCTAAAATTTTAAGGGCTCTATAGTTTTCACTAGAGTTAGGTATATTTTCTATTACGTAATTAGCTCTTCTAATAGCAGCTATGTGAGCGTCAACACTTACATAGTAATCCGCAGCAGCTAGTTCATTTCTTGCAATCATATTTCTTAAATAAATATTTCTTTGTTTAGCATATGTTGCATATTGACTGTCAGGGAATCTAGTTAAAAATTCTGTTAACTCAGAAAATGATTCTTTAGCTCCTGAGATATCTCTATTAGATAAGTCTGTATCTGTCATTCTGACAATGAAGCTATTATCTCTTGTGTAACTAGAAAGTCCTTTCATAAAATATGCGTAATCAATATTTGGATGTCTTGGATGAAGCCTAATAAATTTTTCAGCAGCAGCATGTGCGGCTTCTGTTTCTGCATTCATAAATTGCACATAAATAAGTTCAACTTGAGCCTGTTCTGCATATTTACCAAAAGGATATCTAGTTTCAATTGCTTCTAAAGATTCTATAGCACCAAAATAGTTTTTTGCTGCAATTCTTCTTTGTGCTTGATCGTAATATATTTTTTCAGGTTGTTCTATTTCAGGACCATCTGAATTACAACTTACTAATAAGAGGGTTACAATTGGCACTACTAAAAATAGTTTAGTTATTAATTTATCTTTCATTATTTGCACATTCTACCTGCATTATTGTAATTTAAGCTTGAAAACATATATTTAGATTAATTTTTTTATAATAAGTTCATATGATTATTAAGAATGTTCCCAATAACCTAGCTCTAAAGAGATTGGATAAAGCTGCAGCAGAAATGTTCACAGATTATTCGAGAACACAAATTAAAAAATGGATTGAAGATGGAAAAGTTCTTGTAAATGGAGAAATATCTCAACCAAGAGAGAAAGTTCATGAGAATGATGAAATAGAGTTAAACCCAGCAGAAGAGCAAAAAGTATCCTGGGAACCTGAAGATATTCAATTCGAAGTACATTTTGAGAATGAAGATTTTATTATTATTAATAAACCAGCGGGTTTAATTATGCACCCTGGCTCTGGTTGTTATGATGGCACTCTTGCAAATGGGCTTATTTTTAAATTTCCAGAATTAGTAAATATTCCACGGTCAGGGATAGTTCACCGTTTAGATAAGGATACCTCAGGCATATTGCTTGTTGCTCGAACAGAGTCTTTTAGAAACTTCTTTATAAATGAAATGCAAGAAAGGAGGGTTATAAAAAAATATAGCTCAATTGTTGTCGGTTCTACACTTGGCAGCTTCTCAATAGAAGATCCTATAGGTCGAGATAAGAACAACCGCACTAAGATGGCTATAAGAGAAGATGGAAAAGATGCATTAACTTTTGTAAAGCTCAAAGAAAATATTGGTAACTACTCTGTGCTTGATGTAAGAATAGAGACTGGCAGAACTCACCAAATTAGAGTTCACCTGGCATCAAAAAAGTTACCTATTATTGGAGATAAAACTTATGATCCAAGTAGGTCTATTGCAAGAGGTTCATCTTCAGAATTGATTGATATAGTCAGGAGCTTTCCTAGGCAGGCATTACATGCAACTCATTTATCATTTAATGATCAAAAAACTAAAAATCAATTTTCATTTGATATTCCTATTCCAAATGATATGGAGCAGCTCATTTTTGAAATAAGAAAGTGCATTTAATAGTGATTAAAAACTTGTCTTTTCATTGATAAAATAATATAAACCGTATTCCTAAGAGTTTTTTGGTAACAAATTGAAATTATCTGGCGCAGACATGCTAATGCAAGCACTTCATGACGAAGGCGTTGAGCTTATATTTGGTTATCCAGGTGGAGCTGCTTTACACATTTATGATGCTATTTTTAAACAAGATAATATAGATCATATACTAGTAAGGCATGAGCAGGGTGCGACTCATGCAGCAGATGGCTATTCAAGAGCAACAGGAAAGCCAGGTGTTGTTTTAGTTACCTCTGGCCCAGGAGCAACGAATGCTATTACAGGTATTGCCACCGCATTTATGGATTCAATTCCAATGGTGGTTATCTCAGGTCAGGTTGCCAGTCACTTAATTGGGACCGATGCATTTCAAGAGACTGATATGATTGGTGTTTCAAGACCAATTGTAAAACATAGTTATACAGTATTTGATGCTCAAGAAATTCCAAAAATTATTAAAGAAGCTTTTTATGTTGCGACATCAGGCAGACCTGGGCCTGTAGTTATAGATATACCAAAAGACATGACAGCACCTGATAATTTATTTAATTACTCTTATCCTGAAGATATAAATATAAGATCTTATAATCCGCCGATAGAACCAGATCAGAATCAAATTGATAGAGCGATTGATGCCATTTTGGCATCTAAAAAACCAGTAATATATGCAGGTGGCGGAGCAATTGCTAGTAATGCTGAAAAGGAGTTATATGAACTCAATGAAATAATTGATGCTCCTGTCACAAATACTTTGATGGGCCTAGGGATTTATCCAGCAAGCCATAAAAGATTTCTTGGGATGCTCGGAATGCATGGAACTTATCAGGCCAATATGGCAATGCATAACTCAGATTTAATAATTGCTATTGGTGCTAGATTTGATGATAGGATTACGAATAAGCCATCTAAGTTTGCACCTCATGCGAATGTAATTCACTTAGATGTTGACCATTCATCTGTATCCAAGATTATTGAAGCAAATATTGCAGTTTTTGGACAAGTAAAAAATTCTTTACAGCTTATGAAAGAAACCTTGATAACAAAATTAGACTCTTATAATTCAGATGTTCTCGAACCATGGCATAACCAAATTAAAGAATGGAAATCTCTTCATGGTTTAAACTATGATTTGTATAAAGATGAGTCAGATGCTCATTCTATTTTGCCTCAAGCTGTAGTTCAGCATGTTCATGAAATTACCAAAGGAGATGCATATGTAACATCTGATGTCGGGCAACATCAAATGTTTGCTGCTCAATATTATCATTTTGATAAGCCCAGAAGATGGATAAATTCAGGTGGGCTCGGAACTATGGGCTTTGGATTGCCTGCAGCAATGGGTGTCAAATTAGCCTTCCCAAATGAGGAAGTTGTTTGTATTACCGGTGAAGGAAGTATTCAAATGTGTATTCAGGAGCTGTCGACATGCCTTCAATACAACTTACCCATAAAGATCATTAATATTAATAATGAAGCACTTGGAATGGTAAAACAATGGCAGGATATGAATTATGGAGGGAG
>CAYXZT010000003.1:0-38755 GCA_964469915.1 uncultured Gammaproteobacteria bacterium | reverse complement strand
TAATCTTTATATATAGAAATTTTTTTTGAATATAGCTCGTGAAATGTTTTTACAGCCATTGAATCTGATACACCCCATTTTGTAGATTTTATTTTTTGAACGTTTAAATTATTTATAATTTCAAAATATATATTTAATGCATAATCAATAACATCAGCTCTATCAGGTTGAAGACCAAGATTATCAATCTTATCTTGTTGTGACATTCTTTTTAATTTATCAGCTTCCTCTTTAAATATTTTAGTACTAATTTTTTTTGATTCAATAATATTTAAGAATGATTTAATACTCCCACCTAGGCCAACTAATGTATCAACTTTATTTTGTTTAGATAGCCATTCACGAAGTCTTTCCCATTCACTTTTTTTGTCTTTATTGAGCATAGATCTTACTGCTCCTAATTGGAAAGACTGAATAATATGGTGATTATTCTTATATATATATATTTCAGTGCTTCCACCCCCAACATCAACAAAAACTTTATTATTACCCAATTGAGCTTTTGGATGAAAGCGCATTAGTTGCGCCTCTTCTAAACCAGATATAATTCTAATTGGATGATTGATTTTATTTTCAACATAACGTCTAGCATCTTCAGAATTGTGAGTATCTCTAAAAGCAGATGTTGCTACTATTTCATACATCTTGATATCATCTTTGATAAATATTTTTTGATATTTTTTTAACGTTTTTGATAGCTCATTAAGTTTTTGATCGGATAATTTGCCTGAATTAAAAACTTCAGCACCTAATCTTATAGGAGATCTGATACCTTCAATAAAATCAATTGAAGTAGGGGTTGTATTAAACACTTTAGATTTAATAGCATTTGTTCCAATATCAATAGATGCAATCTTCATTATGTATCATCACTATATTTTGTAATTATCATGAATTGCTCGTAAGTAAGGTTATCAAACTTAACACCTTCAATGGTGGCAGAGTAGTTTGATATTGCTTTTGACCAGGTAACTGGCTTTAATATTTTTTTGTTCTCATAATCCATTTTATTTAATAAATATCTTAGAGCTGTTAATCTTCCGATCATCTTATTATTAGAATTAATTTTTACCCACGGAGATTTTTCAGTTGCAGTTCTTGAAAACATTTGCTCTTTATAAAAAGTAAAAGCATCCCACTTGGTAACGATTTTTTCATCGTTTTTAGAAAGTTTCCAATATTTGAGCTGTGAGTTCTTTCTAGCATTCATTCGTCTTTCTTGCTGATCTTTAGACAGAGAAAAATAAAATTTTGTAATTTCTATATTATTAGCAATGTGTGATTCTTCCCATTTATTCACTCTACTCATAAATGTTCTATATTGGTTTTCAGTACAGTAGCCCATTATTGGTTCTGTAATAGCTCTTGTATACCAAGACCTATCTAAAAAAGAAATCTCACCATCATTTGGTAACACTTTTGCCCATCTTTGAAACCAATGCGATGATTCCCATTTTGAAGGTATTCCCAATTGCACGTAATTAAAATTATTTGGTCTTAGATATTCTGAAAAAAATTTAATTGCAGAGCTTTTGCCAGCTGTATCTCTTCCTTCGAAGACTATACATAACTTCCTATTATTTTTGATTACATCTTCCTGTAATTTTAATAGCTCAATTTGCAATCTTCTCTTTTCTAATGCATAGGCTTTAGCATGAAGCATTTTATATTCTGATTGGTCTAAAGATATAAGATTCATATTATTAAATAAGGTTATTTATTTCACTGAAAAGTAAGTTCAATTTAACAAAAATGTCACATTAGATAGTTTAAATATGCACAATTATTAATTAATTCATATTAAAAATGGAAAATTTATTCATAGATCCTACGTTAATTCTTATTATAGCGGCTTTCGCTGGCTTTTTCATGGCATTTGGTATTGGTGCTAATGATGTTGCAAATGCAATGGGAACCTCTGTTGGTAGTAAAGCTATCACATTCAAACAAGCCATATTTATTGCTGCTGTCTTTGAATTCCTTGGCGCATATCTAGCAGGTGGTGAAGTTACCTCAACGATAAGAAAAGGCATAGTTGATCCAGATTTATATATCGGAAAAGAAAATATATTTATTATTGGTATGCTTTCAGCACTTCTTGCAGCTGGTACATGGCTACTTGTAGCAAGTTCAAAAGGGTGGCCTGTTTCAACAACACATTCCATCGTCGGTTCTATTGTCGGCTTTGTTATTATCTCTATGGGTTTTCAAGCAGTATCATGGGATAAGGTAGGAACTATTGCAGCAAGCTGGGTTGTTTCGCCGGCAGTTTCTGGCACCATGGCTTTCTTTATATTTTTAAGTGCTAAAAAGTTTATCCTTGATAGAAAAGATCCAACACAAGCTGCTGTTTCATTAATACCTTTGTATAGTTTTTTTGTAGCAGTAATCATTGGGTTAGTTACTGCTCGAAAGGGTTTAAAGCATGTTGGCCTGCCTTTAACTGATAATGAGGTTGTTTTGGTTACTATTGCATTTGGTTTAGTTGTAACGGTTATTACATATATCTTATTGAACATAAATAAAGATAAAATTAAAGAATATGGTGTGGAATCTGCATTTGCTGTATTAATGATAGTTACAGCATCTGCCATGGCATTTGCTCATGGATCAAACGATGTTGCTAACGCTATTGGTCCTATGTCTGCAATTATCAGTGTAGCTTCTGAGGGAGCAATTGGTGCAAAATCTGCCGTTAGTCCTTGGGTATTATTAATTGGAGGTATTGGAATAGTTTTTGGACTAGCCATGCTTGGAGGCAGAGTTATTAAAACTGTTGGAAGTAAAATTACAACACTAACACCTAGTCTTGGCTTTTCAGCTGAAATGGCAGCTGCTTCCACTGTAGTTGCTGCAACTTATATAGGTTTTCCTATTTCAACGACACACACTCTTGTAGGGGCAGTTATAGGCGTTGGACTTGCAAAAGGTGTTTCCCATCTTGATCTTAGTTCCATTGGCAGAATTGTATTATCTTGGGTTGTTACTATACCTGCTGGAGCAACTTTAACTGTTTTATTTTATGTCTTACTTAGATTTATTGAGACATTAATGACTTCAGGTATTTAGCAAGCTTTAATTAAGAGCTTTGAGAAATCCAATTAAGTAAATAGGACTGGCCCGCTCTATGGGCCTCAATCCTACCGACTTCATTAAGTGTTCCATTCTCCTTCGCATTTAATGAAAATACTGAAAGTATAAGTTGAACAAGCACTCTATAAACACCACTCTTATTATACATTTCAGGAAGGCTTACATTAGAATCTATAAAGCTTTCAACAGAACTACCTAAATCATTAATAGACTCAGATGAGATTGGTGGACTTACTGTATTTTTTAAAATTATCAATTGAGCAGCTTCCGAACCAATAAAAAAATCATAGAAAACCTCTACAGTTTTTAGGACTATCACTGAAATTTGATCTGTCTCAATTGGTTTTAAATCATTTCTAAATATATTTTCACAGTCCTTGAGATACATCTTGATCATCATTGCTTTTAATGAGTCAGTGGTTGGAAAAAATTTATAGGTTGATGTTCTTTTTAGACCAGAAAATTTAGCTATATTTGCTACTGTAATTGCATCAAGACCCTCTTGAAGCAGAATAGTTTCAGCAGTTTGAAGAATGAGCTCAACTCTTTTTTTACTTCTTTCTTGTTTAGCAATTATCTCCATTATTAGATTATGGACAAATGTTTAGAAATGTAAAATACATATTAATTAATATTAGAGATTATCAAGAACATCTTTTATAGAAATAAACTTAAAATTTTGTTTGTTAATTAAATTTTTTCCTTCATTATTACCATCTTGAATTACCAGTAGACCACTTGGAAAATCCTCACCCAAATTAATATTAACAACATCAAGGCCATCAGTATCACTTGTGCTATCAATATATTCATTACCCTCAACAGTAAAACTATTTATAAAATTATATGGAAAAATTCTGTTATAGATATTAAAGGTGCTGTTACCTTGCGAAGATAATATTACATAACCTTCAGTAGAATTCTTCTTATATATAGTAATGCCCTCAGGGTCTCCCACAATTCGTCCTGATCTAGTATCTACGATCATAGGTGAACTAAAGTCTAGGCCTTCATCAACCTTATATGCTCTAAGAATTCCTCTATCCTGTTCCTCTGAGATGAAGAGGGTTTCATTTTCTGAATCATAGACACAACCTTCAGACTGAGTAGCATTTTGATTATTAAATGTATGAATTAGTTTAAGATTATTCGCATATGACCACATCTGAACCCTCGAACCTTCATCCTCTGTAATAAATGCAATATTACCAAAAACCTCATGATATCCAGCACACACTCCATAAACTATCATATTTGTAAATCCTTTATAATCTGCGACCTTAGATAGATTAAATGAGTTGGATGCTATGTCTGAATTAATTTTTTTGTGATCTAAGATCCAAAGATCTAGCGAACTATCATCTCTATTAGACCCAAAGAGTAGAGATGTTTTAAGGTTTTCTAAAGAAATGATATCAATGTTATTGATATTACCAGATGGTGAAAAATTAATTGTTTCTGCTACAAGATTATACGTATAAATGCCATTGTATTTATCTGTTCCAAATACTAAAGAATTATCAATATTAATATTATTTACCCATATTGCCGGATCATCAGCATCTCCATCAATAGCAACTTGCTCTGTTTCAAAAATGGGTATAACACTAAATGAATGCAACGTATGTACCATTAAAAAATTTAACATACAAAGAAAGATAGAAGTGGCTTTATTATATTTACTCATAGCCTATTATAAGTGTCTTAAGTATTTTTAAAATTAATTTGTTTATATTGTTACGTTATAGTGTCTCAATAGAAACTTATGTGACTTTGTAGTAATTATTTTGAAAATAGCGGCTTATCTGTTATGTAAACTACATTTATTTATGATTTAATTATTTTTTTTAATTTAACCACACTAAAATAAAATGAAAACAAATCTTTTAAAAATTAATAAATCTACTAATAAATTTACCAAATCTATACTTTTTGTATTTCTCTTAGTTAATACTTTTAATTTAGTTGCAAGTGATTCTAGTTTTTATGGAAAAGTTAATTTAGATATATTGTCAACTGAAATAAACTCTAAGTCCTCTTCAGAAACAAATAGTAATGCTTCTAGAATAGGCTATAAATCTAAATTTAAGCTTTCAGATAATGTAAATTTTCTTATTCAAATTGAAAATGAAATAGATGTGACCGATGGCAAAGCAGATAAAAATAAAGTACTTAAACAGAGAAATACATTTATAGGTATTTCAGGTGATTTTGGGAAGTTGTTCATTGGTACGCATGATACTGCCTTTAAAAAATCTCAACTGAAAGTAGATCTATTTAATGACAGTAAGTCCGATATTAAAAATCTTTTTGTAGGTGAGAATAGGTCTCAAGATTTGGTTGGTTATACGTCACCAGAGCTTATTGATGGCCTAAAAATAACACTCAACAATATCAAAACGTCTAGTAAAAATTATCAGTCTTATGCATTTAACTATAATAAAGAAAACTTTAAATCATCATTAGGCTTTGATTCAGGTCTCAAAGGTTTTGAGAGCAAAAGATTCGCTTTAACTAAGACATTAAATAAAAGTACATTAGGTTTTCTATATCAAGAGTCTATTAATTCCGACACATCAATTAAAGAATCAGGATATGTAATGAGTTTAAAACAAAAAATTTCTTCAAAATCATCTTTAATGTTCCAGACTTCAAATTCAGATATTAAGCTTGTTGGAGGAGAAGAAAATACTATCGGATATTCCTATCAATACAATTCAATTTTGAAGTTGTTTGCAAGTTACTCAAAAAGGACTCAGCAGGAAAACTCAAGAAATAAAACAATGATTAGTGCCGGCTTTGAGCTAAAATTTTAATATTTAAAAAATAATTTAAATAAGGCCCAAAAGGGCCTTATTTAGTGATCTTAGATATAAAGTTTATTATGTCATTAGCTAATATTTCAGGCTTCTCGAGAGCAGCAAAGTGTCCGCCATCATATTCATTCCACTGAACAACATTATATATTTCTTCAGCCCAGGCGCGTGGTGGTATCATAATATCCTTTTTAAAGATTGCTCCAGCCATTGGCTGAATAATTTTATTAAATGAAAAGCCAATTTCACCATTTTCTTTATAAAGTCTTGCTGATGAGGTAGCTGTTTCTGTGAACCAATATAAAGAAATAATACTTAAGACTTCATCGTTCGAAACAACTAATTTATTAGTTTTTGTATCAAACCAGCCATAGAACTTTTCAGCAATCCAAGCAGCAAGCCCAATAGGCGAGTCATTAAGACCATATCCTATTGTTTGAGGCTTCGTTCGTTGAATCTCATAGTAACCATAGCCTTGGGATTTATATTTATTAAAATTTTCTAATAATTTTATTTCATTTGGCGTAACTCCTTTCATAGGATCTGGGCCATCAGGAGGAAAAGCAATAACAAGATTTAAGTGAATACCAATGCAATTCTCTGGATAAAGCTCTGCCATCCACTTGCTAACAGTTGCCCCCCAATCTCCACCTTGAACAACATATTTTTCATATCCAAGAGCGCACATTAATTCATGCTGAATTCTAGCTATGTTCTCTGAGTTCATTCCTGGTGAAGTTGGTTTATCAGAAAATCCAAACCCTGGCATAGAAGGGCAAATTATATCTATTGGTATTTTTGATTTACTATGAATTATAGGAATAATTTTAATAAACTCTTGTATGCTCCCAGGCCATCCATGAGTCATAACTAGAGGAATAGCACCGTCTTTGTTTGATTTTGAGTGCAAGAAATGTATTTTAAGGCCAGATTTGGTTTTGTATTTATAACTACCAATTTTATTTAATTTTTCTTCATGATCTCGCCAATTAAATGTATTCAACCATTCAGCAGAAAGATCCTTAAGAAAATGCATTCCAGTTCCATGTGACCAAAATTCATCATTAATTTCATCTGGCCATCTTGTAAGGTTTAACTTTGTATGCAGCTGATCGATTTGCTCTTGATCGATGCAAATATTAAATTTTTCTATCATCATATAAAAATTATTTCTTCTTTTGCATACTATATGCGAAACCAATATTTAAAGTAAAATATCGTAAAACTTATTATATTTATCTTATGTTTGAAAAAATTGAAATATATTTAAATGCAAATGCTGAGTATGCTTGGATTGTCATACTATTTTTTGCTTTTATGGAAGCTTTTGTACTATCAGGTATTGTTACATCTAGTGCTATCTTATTTTCAATTTGTATCTTTATATACAACACTGATTTGTTATCAATTTATTATATTGTTCCAGTGGCAATTATCGGCGCTCATCTTGGTGATATGAGTAGTTTCTTATTTGGTAAGACTATTGGACCACAAATATTGACAACCAAGGTTATGGTAAAGAGAAAGAGAACTATTACTAGGGCACAAAAATTTTTAGATAAGACTGGATCTTATACAGTTTTACTTGGAAGATTTATTCCTGCTGTCAGACCTATTGTTCCTTTTTTGCTTGGTATTTCTGATCTAAAGGTTGTAAGATTTTATATTGCAGATCTAATAGCATGTTTACTATGGGGTATTGCTTTAGGTTTTTTGGTAACGGGCGTTGGTTCCCTTTTTGGATAATATATTATGTTGAGCATTTTTATTCTAACAATAAGTACTATTGCTTTAATCTATCTTTTAGTTCAGCTTGTAAAAGCAAAAAAACAAGGAAAGTTCCTTCAAACATTAAGAGATTTATTGATTATCACCCTCGCTATATTAATGACTTTCGCTATTTTTTATATTGGTTATAGAGTTTTAAGAGCTTTTTAAAAATGCCATCCACTCTTTTTGAAAAAATAATTAATAGAGAGATTCCTGCAGATATTATTTATGAAGATGAGAGATCTATTGTTATTAAAGATATAAACCCTCAGGCGCCTGTTCATTTGCTGATTATTCCTAAAAAAGTTATCCCTATGCTATCAGTTGCATCCGAAAGTGATAAGGATCTCTTAGGTCACCTCATGTTTGTTGCAGGCGTGTTATCTAAGAAATTAAATTTAGATGATACTTTTAATATTGTTATAAATAATGGAGAAAATGCCGGACAAACTATTTTTCATCTGCACCTACATTTACTCTCTGGTAAGTCTTTAGATTTTTTGCCAGCTTAATAAAAAATATAAGCACCTAGGCCAAGTAAAAATACAACAAAGCCAATACCTGCAACAAAGAAACCACCAAACTTAATAGTCGTCATATCATCCATTGTTCAATTCCCCCTTAAAAAAAATATAACAAATATTTAATGATATGCAAGATGTATTTTGATATAGAATATTCTTAATCATTTAAAAAATAATAAATTGAATAACAAATCATCAGCAGCATTCTCAAAAAAAGTTAAGTCTTGGATAGCATATGATGTTGGTAATTCAGCCTTTGCAACTACTGTTGTTGCAGGTTTTTTTCCTGTTTTTTATCTTCAGTATTGGGCAAACGGTATAGAGATGTCAGATGCAACAGTTTATAAGGCATGGGCGTTAGCTATATGTAACACAGTTGTTTTGCTTACTGCTCCTTTTATAGGAGCTATAACAGATATAAACAATGCTACTAAAAAATATCTTGTTGCTCTTACAACAACTGGAGCTCTTTTGGTTGGACTTCTTTCAACACTTTCAATGGGCTCATGGTTTTATGCATTAATATTTTTTTGTATTGCTAATTATTGTTTCAGTGTAGCCCAAATCCCTTATGACAAAATTTTATTAAAAATTGCACCTGAAAATAAAATCTCACAAATATCAAATTATGGTTATGCATGGGGATATCTTGGAGGAGGAATGCTATTCTTAGTCAATGCATTAATGTTTCTTTTCTGGGAGGATATTGGGCTTAAATCATCGTCAGATGCAATTAAAATTTCTTTTGTTATGGTGTCTATTTGGTGGTTTGTATTCATGCTTCCAATTCGAAGAAATTATAATGAGGTTGTAGATAAATATAGCTCGAGTTTTTTATTAAAAAAATCATTTAATAATATAATTTCAACATTAAGATCTATTTCACAATATAAAAATATTTCGCTTTTTTTATTAGCATTTTTTTTATTTATTGATGGCGCTCATACTGTTATTTATCTTGCAGCAGATTTTGCACTTAATGTTGGTTTAAAAGCCAATGATGTAATACCTGCATTGATTTTAGTTCAATTTGTTGCTTTTCCAGCAACATTGTTTTGGGGTTTTATAGCAAATAAATATGGTGACAAATCAGTGCTTTATAAAACAATAGCTTTTTATGTATTTATTATTATATTCTCAACAACACTTACCTCAGCTATAGAGTTTTATATTTTAGCCATATTGGTTGGTAGTGTTCAGGGAGGTATTCAAGGTAGTTCTCGAAGTTTGTATGCAAAAATTATACCTCCTGAAAAAGCTGGTGAATTTTTTGGTATTTACAATGTATTAGGAAGAGCAGGGGCTATTTTTGGTCCACTCATGGTTGGAACTCTTTTGGCTCTTTATGGCGACGTAAGGATAGCCTTACTGCCCATTGCAGTCTTATTTATTTTGGGTGGTTTGGTTTTAATGAAAGTTCGTGAATCACATGAAGTTTAGTTTAAACCTTAACAAAATAGCACTTTTAAGAAATGCTAGGGGTGATAATTATCCTAATCTAGATGATTATGCAAATATAGCTATTGATCTTGGTGTAGATGGATTAACTCTTCATCCGCGGCCTGATCATAGACATGCTACAAGCTCTGATGTAATTTCAATTGCTAAATTATGCAAGGATAGGGGTGTTGAATTTAATCTTGAAGGAAACCCATTTTCTGAGAAATCAGATGTTTTTTTAGGTTTTAAAAATCTTGTTCTTGAATCTAAGCCTGATCAAATAACTCTTGTGCCCGATTTGCCTAATCAAATAACCTCAGACCACGGTTGGGAGTCTGGAGATCATGATCAAGCTTTAAAAGCTTTGATTAGTGATTTCAAAAATATAACACCGACTTCTAAAATTTCTTTATTTGTAGATCATATAAAGAATGGTGAGCCTAATTTAAGTATAGTTGAATATGCTAAATTAATTGATGTTGATGGAATAGAGATACACACTGGAGCTTTTTCTAAATGTATAGATAAAGGTGATTTAAGTATTATAGAATCTTTATCAAGATTAATAACTATAACAAATACCACAAATCTATTTGTTAATGCTGGGCATGATTTAAATTTAAGAAATTTACCTGAGTTAATAAAAATTGGTGGTATTAATGAGGTATCTATCGGTCATGCTGTTATCATAGAGTCCTTGAAAAATGGCTTTACTGACACTATAAAGAGCTATATAAATTTAATTAAAGGTAAATTATGAGTATTGAAGACAAATTGAAAACACAAATTAAAGAAAATGATTTATTAATCTACATGAAAGGAACTCCATATGAACCAAAGTGTGGTTTTTCTGCAAAAACTGTTCAAGCTTTAATTGAGTGTGAAGCTCAATTTTCTTATGTAGATGTTTTAGAAAATAATGATGCAAGATCAACACTTCCATCTGTTTCTGACTGGCCAACATTTCCTCAGGTATTTGTTAAAGGTGAGCTAATAGGTGGAGCTGATATTGTTACCCAAATGCATGAAACAGGTGAACTTAAGAAATTTATTGATTCCGCAATTACTTAATTGATAGATTGTTTAATACTTTACAAAAAACTTTTGCAGTTACATCTGAATCATATGCAGCTGAATGAGCTTCATTAGAATCATAATCAATAGATAAGGCATCACATATCCTAGCCAAAACAGTTTGTTGAGTAGTTATAACGCCAAGACTTACTGTATCTAGAACAGAAAAAGGATGAAATGGAGATCTTTTTATATTGTTTCTATTAATGGCTTCATTAAGGAATGACAAATCAAAATGTGCGTTATGTCCCACAAGTATAGCTCTTGAGCATTCATATTTTGCTCTTGTTTTATTTATAATTGCAAAAAGATTTTTTAAAGCTTCTTCTTCTGAAATAGCATTTCTTAATGGGTGATCAAGTTTAATCTTTGTAAATTCTAATGACTCTTCCTCTACAATTAAGCCTTCATAGGGTTCAATATGAAATCTATGAGTATCACCAACCACTAAAGATTCATCAACCTCTTCAATTAAAGTAATTGCGATTTCGAGAATCGCATTTTCTTTAGAATTAAATCCACCTGTTTCAAGGTCAACAACAACAGGTAAATATTTTCTAAATCGATTTTTAAGCATTAATTATTTTCTTTAATAAAAGAATCAATTTGTTCATCTTCGTAATTATGTAATTTAGATAAATCAGATTTAATTATTGTATTTTGCATTACATCTATCATTTCTGATTTATTAATATTTCTATTATTTATTTTTGTATTTAGATTATTACTAATTTCTATATTTTCATTGCTAAAGTTTTTTAATTTATTTCGCTTCTTATCAATTAATAATTTTTCTTTTAAATCGAAAAATAATTGTGAGTTTATTCTTGGTAAAGTGGTTTGTTGATCAGTTAAAGGTGTGATCTCGATGCAATCCACTGGGCATGGTTCTATACAAAGCTCGCAACCTGTGCAGATATCATCAATAATAGAGTGCATCATATTTGCTCCACCAGTTATAGCATCTATAGGACAGGCATCTATACATTTCTTACAGCCTATGCATTCTTCCTCTATAATTTTTACTTTTTGATTCGGAATTGAAGGACCATAATCATCGTTCACATCTTCATACTGCATGGCCGTAATGTCATTAAGTTTATTAAGTGTTTCTTTTCCACCAGGAACACATCTGTCATGAGGAGAGCCTTGAGCTATGGCCTCTGCATATTGCTTGCAGCCAGGTGTATCGCACCTACCACATTGAATTTGAGGCAGTTCCTTATGTATTAGATTAATTAATTCCAATTTATTTATCTAGAACACCTAATTTTTTTTGAAGCTTTGTGTTTGAGGTCGTATAACCAAATGGAACCCTTTCACCAGGATATATTCTCTTATAAGCTTTTTGAACTGCAAGAGTAGTTTCATGAAAACCAGATAGAATAAGGTCAAGTTTTCCTGGATAATCATTTATATCTCCAACTGCAAAAATACCATCCTTTGATGTTTGAAAATTTTCAGTATTAACATTAATTTTCTTTTCATTAAGCTCAAGTTCCCAATCAAGAATAGGCCCAAGTTTTTTGTTTAATCCAAACAAAAATATCAATTCATCGGCATTATGTGTAATTATTTCTTTGGTATCAAAGTTCTTTAATGAAACTTTATTAACTTTTTTATCACCATGAATATCTTCAATTACATATGGAGTTAGAAGATTAATTTTTTTCTTTGCAACTAGCTCTCGCATTAATTCTTCGGTATGAGGAGCTCCTCTAAAAGCGTCTCTTCTGTGAACTAAAGAAAGACTTTTTGCATTTTCAGCAAGCTCTACAGACCAATCAAGTGCGGAATCTCCTCCACCAAAGATAAATATATCTTTATCTTTATATTTATCTTTTGATCTAACAGCATAGTTTACGCCGTGATTTAAAAATTTATCTGGCTCTTCAATATTAGGAGGTCTTCTAGCCTCAAAGGATCCAGCACCAGCTGCTATGAAAATATTTTTTGAAATAAAAGAATTCTCTTCATTCGTTGTTACTTTCCAATATATATCTTCGTTGTGATTTACCTCTTCTATAACTTCAACCCTTTGGTTTAGATATAAATCATAATCAAATGGTTTAATTTGAAGTAAAAGGGCATCTACATGTTCTTGAGCTGTCTGAAAGGCTACTCCAGGTATATCATATATCGGTTTTTCTGGGTAAAGCTCAGCACATTGACCTCCCGGCTTATCTAGATTATCTATAAGTACACATTTAAGCCCAAGTAACCCTGCTTCAAATACTGTAAATAAACCGACTGGGCCTGCACCAATTACTATAATATCTGTTTCTTGACTCACTATTTAACCCTCAATCCTGGTTTAGCTCCAGAATCCGGAGATATTAAATATATACCTTCATCATCACTAGAAGCTAGTACCATTCCTTCTGATATACCGAATTTCATTTGTCTTGGCTCTAAATTATTTACCAATATCACTAGTTTATCTTTAAGATCTTCTGGACTATAAGCTTTTTTAATTCCAGCAAATACTTGTCTTTTGCCTAAATCACCAACATCCAAATTAAGCTTAAGAAGTTTATCAGCTCCTTCAACATTAGATGCTTCTATAATTCTTGCAACTCTTAAATCAACTTCAGCAAAGTGTTTAATATCAATATTATTATCTTCATTCATAGGCTTATCCTTCTTTAATTCAATCGGCTCTAATCTATTAAGTAGAGGAGTATAGTTATTAATAGTTTTTTCAAGGGGTGTATTTAAATCTTTAAGAGAATTTTTATCAGTATTAAGAAATTCAAATGCATTTTTTGTAATGTTGGGAATAATTGGACTTAGGTAAATACTGAGAACTTTAAAAGCAAAAAGAGCAGTAGATGCAATTTCTACAGATTCAACTAAATCTTTTTTCCATGGAGTTTTATCATTAATATATTTGTTTACTTCATCGGCAGCATCCATTACAGCTCGAACAGCTTTCGAATAATTTCTTGAATTGTAATGGCTTATTACTAAATCTTTTATAGAAGTAATTTTATCAACTAATTCATGGTCTATATTTTGCGATAGTTCATTATTATTTTTTTTAATGAAAGATGAGCTTCTGCTAGCTATGTTGCAGTATTTACCAACTAAATCAGAATTAATTCTTGTTACATAATCTTCAAGATTTAGATCAATGTCTTCAACTTTATCATTAAGTTTTGCTGCAAAATAATATCTCAATAATTCAGGGTTTGATAGTTCTGCAAATTCTCTTGCCCAAATACCTATACCTTTAGACTTTGACATTTTTTCACCATTTATAGTCAAAAAGCCGTGTACATAAATACCATCTGGAAGTTTCAGGTCAGCTGAATCAAGAAGGGCAGGCCAAAATAGGCCGTGAAAATATGCTATATCCTTACCAATAAAATGATAAATCTCGTAATTTGAATCTTTTGACCATAATTCATCCATTTTTTTATTATTTGAAGTTGCCCAGTTATTTATTGAAGCTAAATAACCAATTGGCGCATCAAGCCAAACATAAAAGTATTTGTCTTTTTCATCAGGAATTTTAAAACCAAAGTAAGGAGCATCTCTTGATATATCCCATTGTTGTAAATCATCATTTACCCACTCACTTAACTTATTTACTATAGGCTTTTGAAGATCGCTTTTTTTTAAGAATTCTTTGAGAACATCAATTTGTTTGGGTAAATTAAAGAAAATATGTTCACTATCTTTAAGCACAGGGATTGTTCCCGAAAGAGAAGAAACAGGGTTTATAATTTCATTGACATCGTATGTTGCTCCACATTTGCTGCACCCATCCCCGTATTGCTCTTCCTCTTTGCATTTTGGACATGTACCTTTAACAAATCTATCAGATAAAAACATAGATTCTTTATTATCAAATAACTGTTTAATTGTTTTTTTTGTTATCAGGTTATTTACCTTTGCTTTGTTATAAATCATTTCAGCATATTTTTTATTTTCTTCTGAATGAGTGGTGTGATAATTTGTAAAATTTATGTTGTATAACTTATATGTATCCATATGGTCTTTATGAACATCTTTTATAAGTACTTCTGGCTCAATACCTAGTTCTTTTGCTTTAAGCATTACTGGAGTTCCATGGGTGTCGTCTGCACAAAAGAATAAGCATTCATTGCCATTAAGATTATTAAATCTGACCCATATATCTGTTTGAACAGCCTCTAGAATATGTCCAAGGTGTAAAGATGAGTTTGCATAAGGAAGAGCTTGAGTAACAAGTATTTTCCTTTCTTTTGTATCAGAGTCCATATCCTCTGTATTATATGTGAAAATAGAATTTATATGACTATAAAAAAGATAATATCTATAGCATCTGCTAAAGGTGGTGTTGGAAAAAGTACTACTACGGCTCTTCTTGCCATGAACCTTGCTGACAAGCATAAAGTAGGCATTCTTGATGCAGACATATATGGACCAAATCAACATATACTTTTTAATGTAGTAGGCAAAAAACCTAATTACATTAATGTAAATGATAAAAAACTCATGGAACCTGTTATGTCAATGGGAGTTAAATTAAATTCTATGGGTTTTATTTTAAATGATGATAGAGCTGCTATTTGGCGAGGACCCATGCTCAGTGGTGCAATTAAACAATTAATGGAACTAACGGTTTGGGATGAATTAGATTATCTGTTTGTTGATATGCCGCCAGGAACTGGAGACGCATATCTTACTGTTGCGTCTGAAGTAAAACCTGATCATAGCCTGCTTGTAACTACGCCAAATAAATTAGCAGTTCATGATCTACTAAGGTCAATATCTTTTTTTAATAAATTAAAAATACCTTTGTTAGGATTTGTTGAAAATAACACCTCAAATCAACTATTTGATGATTGTTATGATCCCTTGCTGAAAAAAAATTTAAAATGTCTAGGAAAAATATCCTATAGTAAAGATATATATAATTTAGAATTAAAAAAGTCTACTAACTTAGTATTGGACATATCAAGAACAATTCAAACGCTTGTATAATAAGTTATGAGAGTAATTCTTTATACACTAATAATAAGTTCCTCTTTTCTATACTCAGAAGATATTAATGATCCTTTTGAAGAGTTAAATAGGATATCTTTTGAATTTAATGAGAAAGTAGATGCTAATTTTCTTAAGCCTGTTGCTGAAACTTATTCCAAATCCCCGAGATTTATAAAAAAAGGCGTTACTAATTTTTTTGATAATCTTGAAGAAATCGATACAACTGTAAATCAATTACTTCAAGGAAAGCCAGTTAATGCGCTTAATGATCTTACTAGGTTTGTTATAAATTCAACTGTTGGACTTGGTGGTATCTTTGATGTTGCCTCACCACTCGGTCTTCCAAGACATGAAGAAGATTTTAGTCAAACCCTAGCGTTATGGGGAGTGCCTTCAGGACCCTATATAATGCTTCCTTTATTAGGCCCATCAAGTGTAAGGGATGTTTTTAGTAGACCTGTTTCATCCTTCTTATCTGTAACATTCCATATGACAGAAAGTGATGTAAATATTGCATTAAAAGCTGTCGATGCACTTGAAACTAGAGAAAGGCTATTAGAGATAGAGTCCTTAATTTATGGGGATAGGTATGACTTTGTCAAAGACTCCTATGTTCAATACATGATTTATGAAGTAAGTGATGGTGAAAATATTGTCGATGAATTTGTAGATGATATGGATGATTTCTTAATAGAATAAAAGATCCTCTAAATCTTTTCTTTGATTCTTTAGCTCACCACTTTTGATAACCTCTAAGATTTTTAGACGAAATGTTTTTGCAAACTTATCGCCTCTTGATAGACCAAAAAGATGTTTCATCATTCTTGATAATTCATATCCTTGTTGAACTTTTTCTTCAACATAATCCAAGTATTGGTTTAATATAATTTTTTTTGATTTTTTTATATGTTCAAGATCATATATTTCAGAATCTATATCCTTAATCAAGAAAGGATTTTCATATGCTGCTCTACCAATCATTACGCCATCAACATTCTGAAGGTGAAGCTTAACATCGTCTAGTGATTTTATTCCGCCATTTATTATTATACAAAGCTCTGGAAAATCTTCTTTAAGTCTATAAACATAGTCATATTTTAAAGGTGGTATGTGTCTATTTTGTCTTGGACTTAAGCCCTTTAAAATTCCATTTCTAGCATGTATAACAAAATTATTGATTCCAGCATTTTTAATGATAGTTACAAAGTTATGCAAGAATTCATAATCCTCATGTTCGTCTACACCTAGTCTACACTTAATAGAAACTGGAACTGATACATTGTTCTGCATAGATCCAAGACATTCAGCAACATGATCAGGCTCAAGCATTAAACAAGCTCCAAATCTTCCTTTTTGAACTCTATCTGAGGGGCATCCAACATTTAAATTAATTTCATCATACCCATAGTCTTCAGAAATTTTTGCACACTCGACTAAATCATTTATATCAGAGCCTCCCAATTGGACTGCTACAGGGTGTTCTTGCGGGTTATATTCAAGTTGATGAAAACATTTTCCATACAGAATAGCTCCAGTAGTTACCATTTCTGTATATAAGAAGACTTTTTCTGAAATTAGCCTTAGCAGATATCTATCATGCATATCTGTGTATTGCATCATTGGTGCAATACATACCTTATGCTCAGAGACAAAACTCATATTTAAAGAAAGTATACGATCGATATAAAACCTACTATTGAAAGTACTATCGTATATGGCAAGGCCATCATTACCATTCGTAAATACGACAGGTTAATCAAAGGTGCCAATGATGATGTTAGCAGGAATAGAAATGCAGCTTGTCCATTTGGTGTTGCCACACTAGGTATATTAGTACCTGTATTAATTGCAACAGCTAGATGATCAAACTGTTCTCTTGTGATTAATCCATTGTCTAGAGCTGCTTTAACTTCATTTATGTATATCGTTGCAACAAAAACATTATCACTAATTGCAGATAAGACTCCATTTGCTACAAAAAATAAAGGTGGCTGGGTATCAACACTTTGTGCTAAGACATAACTGATAACAGGTGTAAACAAATGCTGATCATGAATCACGCTAACTATCGCAAAGAAGACTGCTAAAAGGGCGGTGAATGGGAGCGCTTCGTGGAAAGCTTCTCCAAGGTCATGTTCTTCAGTAATACCCTTAAATGAAGTTAAGAGAATAATTACAGCAAGCCCAATTAAACCGACTGCAGCAATATGAAGTGCAAGTGCAACAACTAGAAAAATAGCAACTAAACCCTCTACCAATAATTCAGCTTGATGTTTTGTTGTTGTGTTCTGTTTTTCATATTCATCAAAATCATTAAATATTGTTCTAACACTTTCAGGTAACTGGTTACCAAAACCTGCAATAGAGAATTTTTCTACAAAAACACATGTAATTAAACCTGCAATAAATACTGGCATTGTTATTGGTGCCATTCTCATAAAGAATTCTATAAACTCCCATCCAGCAATTTTAGCAATTAAAAGATTTTGAGGTTCGCCTACAATAGTGCAAACACCACCAAGAGCTGTCCCGATAGCACCGTGCATAACCAAGTCTCTTAAAAAACCTTTAAATTTTTCTAAATCCTCACTCCCGGCTTCACTCAATAATGAGTTGTTTAGATAATTGTGATCGGAATCACTGAAAGCTTTACCAGAAGAAACTGTATGAAAAACTCTATAAAAACCTATAGTGACGCCTATCAAAACAGCTGTAACAGTCAAAGCATCTAAAAAAGCTGATAAAACTGCTGCTGATATACAAAAAAGAAGTGATAAGTATGTTTTTGATTTAACTTTAAGAAGAAGCTTGGTGAATATAGTTAGCATTAAATTCTTCATAAAGAATATTCCAGCAACCATAAAAACTAATAAAAGTATAACTTCTAGGTTATTTTCAATTTCATGAAGAATGGATTCTGTGCTTGTTAAGCCTAATGCAATTGCCTGAATTGCAAGAAGGCCGCCTGGTTGAAGTGGATAACACTTTAAAGCTAATGCTAGAGTAAAAATAAACTCTAGAAGAAACATCCATCCAACAATAAACTCACCATTTAAATTGAGTGAATTTAAAAATACCAAAGCTATTGGATTAATTATTAGAAACACTACAATGGTAGACTTGTACCAGCTTGGTGAATTGCCTAAAAACATTTTTTGTATTGTATTAATCATAGGTAGTTTGAATTTAATTTATGAGTTATTTATATGCATTTTAAAAGATTTTTTGATTTTAAACCTAATAATAATAATATATTTATTATATATAACAATGGCAAGGTAATTTATGATACTGATCAAAAAACCTTCCTGTTAGATGAATCATTTTTAGTTTATGAAAATACATCAAGCAAAATAGGAATAGCTATAAAGGATAACTCTAATATATATGCAGTAGATGTTACTGAAACTAAATTTCCATTAAAGGATCAGGGTTATAACTCTTTAGTTGAATATGATTTACGTCATATGATGTCAATGTTAAATGAAAACGATTTAAATCTTGTTGGAAGAGCTAATCAATTATTACACTGGCTTAAAAGCAATAAACATTGTGGTTATTGTGGCAAGGTAAAAATTCATGACGAAAAAGAGGGTGCATTATTTTGTTCATGTAATAACATCATGACCTATCCAACAATTTCACCTTGTGTTCTATGTCTTATAAAAAAAGACAATCATATTCTATTAGCTAGGAATGCTATGTTCCCAGATGGTCTTTATAGTGTTCTTGCCGGCTTCATCGAAACATCTGAAACAGCAGAACAAACTCTTCAAAGAGAAGTTGAGGAGGAAGTTGGATTAAAGGTTAAAAATATAAAGTATTTTGGAAGCCAGTCATGGCCTTTTCCTAGTCAGCTAATGATTGGTTACGAATGTGAATATGACTCTGGAGAAATCAATGTTGACGGTATAGAAATAGTGGATGCAAAATGGTTTAGTATAAATGACTTACCTAGAACACCGCCAAATTCAACCCTATCAGGAAGACTAATTAACTCTTATATCGAGGGTCATTTGAAGCCCTAGTTGGTATTTTTGCTTTTTCTTTCGGTTTTTTTACAATTTCTCTAATAGCAGGTTCTTTTTTTACAGGTTTCTTAGTCTCTTGAGAAATTTTCTTATCAACTTTAGGTTTATCATTTAAAGGTTTTTTATTTGGTGCCTTGGTTGATGGTTTATTTTGTTTTGTATTTTTTTCAACTACTTTTTTTGTTTCATTTTTATTTAAATCTTTTTCATTAACCTTTTGTTGTGATTGATCATTAGTATTTAAATTTTTAGTATTTGAATGCTTAGTATTGGTATTTTGGCTTTTTGCATTTTTTTGATTTGGATTGCTCTTCTGATTGGCATTTGTCTTTTGATTAGCCTTGGCCTTCTGGTTATTATTTCTATGAGCTGATGCTTTATTATTTCTTGGTTTAGTATTTTGTCTTTGCTTTTTATTTCTATTTTGAGTACCTGACCTAGTTTTCTTTTTAGGTTTATCATCTTTGTCTATCCCAGCAATACTTTTGATCCAACCAACTAAACCTTCTTTTTTCTTTTTAGGCATTTTTGGTGGTTTAATTCCGTCAACCAATGGTTTCATGCCTTTTGATTGATTTTTATCATCTCTCCAATCCGTTGTTGGTTCTGGACTATTTGGAGTTAATTTATAAGAATCAACATTTTTTATATCTGAAGCTTTTATTCTTACTACCTTGTAGTAAGGCCTAGCTTTATAGGGATCAGCAATAACTAAAACTCTGATGTTATTTGATTTTTCTATATTTATAATGTCTTGTCTTTTTTCATTTAATAGGAAGCTAGCAACATCTGAAGGAACATAAACTTGTATTTCACCAGTATTATCTTTTGCTGAATCTTCTCCTATTATTCTTAAAATAGATAAGCCTAACGATCTTGGACCTCTTACTAAGACATGCTCTATATCATAAGATTCATTAAGCGATGGTCTTAACCTTTGTCTAGATACTTCTAATAAACCAAATTTAGATATTCCTGATATTTGAACTCTAGCTCTATCTGAATAAACAGCTTTTCTAAAAGCAGACTCAACTTTTTCTTGATGTGATGTATCAAGCATATCAATAAAATCAATAACAACTAGACCGCCTACATCTCTAAGTCTAAGTTGTCTGGCTACTTCTTTAGCAGCCTCAAGATTTGTTTTATAGGCTGTATCTTCGATATCTTTACCTTTTGTTGATCTTGCAGAATTGACGTCCACAGCTGTCATTGCCTCTGTTGGATCTATAACTATTGATCCGCCAGATGATAAAGAAATTTCTCTTTGAAATGCTAGTTCAATTTGTGATTCAATCTGATACCTATTAAAAAGCGGGATTTCTTCATCGTATAACTTAACTTTGTCTGCATGATCTGGAATAACGGACTCAATAAATTCTTTTGCTTCTATGTAGGTATCTTTATCGTCAATTAAAATTTCTTCAATGTCATCTTTAAAATAGTCTTTAACAACTCTGACTATTAATTTGTCATCTCTGTAGATTAGTGCAGGTGAGGGTGCTTCTGGAATTGTTTTATTGATCTCTTCCCATAGGGCTAAAAGGTATGCCAAATCAAGACTTAATTCTTCTGAGCTTCTTCCAAGACCGTTTGTACGAACGATAGCGCTCATATTATCCGGAATATTTATAGAATCTAATGCTTGTTTTATTTGCTCTCTTTCATCGCCACTAATTCTTCTTGATATTCCACCAGATCTTGATGAGTTTGGAATAAGTACAATAAATCTTCCTGCTAGTCCTATTTGTGTTGTAAGGGCTGCACCTTTGGTACCTCTTTCTTCTTTGGTAACTTGAACAATTATTTCTTGACCTTCTTTAAGAGTGCATTCTTTCTTGCCTTCAGAATTCTTTTTAAAGAAATCATTAGATAAATCTTTTAATGGAAGAAAACCATGCCTTTCAGAACCAAAATTAACAAAAGCAGCATCTAGACTAGATTCTACTCTTGAGACAGTTGCTTTAAATATACTTCCTTTAAGTAATACCTTGTCAGGCGATTCAGTATCAAAATCATATAACTTAGCACCGTCAACTAAAGCTACGCGAAGCTCATCTCCATAAGATGAGTTTATTAGAATTCTTTTCATTATTTTCTCCCTAAATATAGGAAGATAAGTCAGCAGTGTGCTTATTTTAAGCTTCTATCATCAAGTCTTACTTATAATTGCTTGAATGATTAGCTCTTTATGAGAGCTGTAATTAAACTGTTGTATTTATCTTTCTTTAATATTTAACTAGTTTTTTCTAGTTATTTAAGGTCATATCCTATAGATTTGTCACATGCCTGTCAAAAAAATTGCAGTAAATGACGATAATGATGGAAGAAGGTTAGATAATTATCTTCTATCATTATATAAAGACGTTCCTAAATCTAAAATATATAGCATCATCCGCAAAGGAGAGGTACGAGTAAATTCTGGACGTGTAAAACCACATACAAAAATTAAAACCAATGATGTCATCAGAATTCCTCCATACTTAGTAAATGATTCATCTATGGAAAAAAAACCAGTTTTTTCAGAAAGCCTAATCAATCTAATTAAAACGAATATTATTTATGAGGATAGTAATTATTTGATTTTAAATAAGCCTCATGGCCTTCCAGTTCATGGAGGAACAAACAGCCCAAATGGAGTGATAAGTATTTTGAGATCTTTTATGGATAATGATGTTGATCTCTGTCATAGAATTGATAAGGAGACCTCAGGCTGCCTAGTTATTTCAAAAAACAAGAAATCAAATAGGCACTTTAATCAGCAGCTTGTGCATAAAAAAGTTAATAAGACTTATCTTGCCATACTTAAAGGCCATCTTAAGAAAAAAATCAAAGTAGACCTATTTATTGAAACATCGTCAAAAAATAATAATCAAAAGTCTAAAGTTTCAGAATTTGGAAAGGAAGCTATTTCAATATTTAAGCCATTAAAAAAGCTAAATCAATCTTCATTGGTAAGTGTGAGCATAGCTACTGGTAGAACTCATCAAATTAGAGTACAGGCTAATCATATAGGTCATCCCATTATTAATGATGATAAATATGGAGATAGAACATTTAATAAAAGTAAACCTTTTAATAAGACTAAAAGAATGACACTTCATGCATCAGAGATAGAATTTACAGATCAAGACAATAAACTTATAAAATGTTCGGCAGAAATTGATGATTCCTTTAAAAAAATTCTTGATTTATTAGAATAAAAAATCTATCAATAGTAGTAGATATTTGTTAGGATACGTTTTTTTTAAAGGGTTAGTATGGCAGTTCAAAAAAGTAAAGTAACAAGATCCAGAAGAGGTCAAAGAAGATCGCATGATTCTCTTACAGCATCTACATTATCTATAGATCCTGTATCAGGAGAAAAGCATGCTAGACATCAAATGACTAAAGATGGTTTTTATAAAGGTAGGCTTGTTAAAGACTTAAGAAAAGTTGAAAAAGAAGTAGAAGAAACGTCTGCTTAATTTATGCCTAGGCATATAAGTTTACTTTTCCCAGGTCAGGGATCTCAGTCATTAGGAATGTTGTCCTCATTTAGCTATGAGGATATTAATTTCATCTCAGAAGTTTCAAATAAAGTTTTATCAGTTGATCTTGTTAATGTTATTCAACAAGGACCAGAAGATAAATTAAACCAGACATCTTTAACCCAACCAGCCTTATTAGCAACATCTTATTTGTACTATAAGAAATTTGTTTCTATTACTGGTGCAAATCCGAATTTGTTAGCAGGTCACTCTTTAGGTGAGTACTCTGCATTAGTTGCATCAGGCTCCATAGATTTTGAAGATGCTCTTTTGCTAGTTCATAAAAGAGGACTGTTTATGGAAAAGTGTGATGCTGGTTCCATGTTCGCAATTTTAAATCTTGACTTAGAAACAATAGATTCTATTTGCAGTGAAGTTAGCTCTAGATTAAATCAATCTATTTCTTCGGCAAATATTAATTCTTTAAATCAAGTTGTCATAGCTGGAACTCATGAGGCAGCTCAAGCTGCAGCTGATCAATGTAAGGAAAAAGGTGCCAAAAGGGCAATTCAGTTAAAAGTTAGTGTTGCCTCGCATTGTGAATTGATGAATCAAGCATCTATTTTACTATCAGATGAGCTTAAGAATATAAGCTTTAAAAACCCAAATATACCAATTTTGCATAATATAAATGCATCTGAATCCGATGGTGATATTTCAAACTTATTAACTGATCAGTTAACTCAACCTGTGCAATGGTCTAAAACTATGGAAGAGATTAAAAGCTATAATGGGATTGTTGTAGAATGTGGTCCTGGTAAAGTTTTATCAGGCCTAGCTAAAAATAATGGCTTAACAGATATTTATTCAATGTCTTCAAGCCAATTCGAAGAGGATTTTAATAATATATATGAATAATAAAATTGTCCTAATATCAGGCGCCTCTAGAGGTATTGGTTCTGCTATAGCAATTTATTTAGCAAAGGCTGGCTATAAAGTCATCGGTACTGCAAGATCTGATTTTAAATTTGATACAACATCGGATAATCTAATTCCTTTAAAATTAGATATAACATGTAGAGATTCTATTAAATCAGCCGCTACCTTACTAAAAGAAAAAAATTTATTACCAGATATCCTTATTAATAATGCAGGAATTACATCTGATCAACTTTTCTTAAGGATGAAAGATGAAGATTGGGATAATGTTATATCTACTAATTTAACTGGTACATTTAATCTTACAAAAGCCTTTATAAAAAATATGATTAAAAATAGGAGTGGCAGGGTAATTAATATTTCATCTGTTTCTGGTTTAATGGGAAATCCAGGACAGGTTAACTACTCATCAGCAAAAGCTGGTTTAAGCGGGTTTACTAAATCACTGGCCAAGGAAGTTGGTTCACGAGGTATAACAGTTAACTCAGTTGCTCCAGGATTTATAGAAACTGATATGACTTCATTTTTAGATGATGATTCAAAAAATAATGTTATTAATAGCATCCCATTAAATAGATTTGGTGATCCTAAGGACGTGGCAGAACTTGTTGCTTTCCTCGCAAGTGATGAAGCTGGTTACATAACTGGTCAAACAATATCTGTTGATGGTGGATTATTTATGCACTAATAAGTGTGCATCTTTTAAAAATTAGATGTAAAATGCAACCCTTTTCAATTGGGAGAAAATATGAGCGTTGAAGATAAAGTAAAAAAAATAGTAAGTGACCAACTTGGAACTGCTATTGATGAAATACAAAGTGATTCATCTTTTGTTGATGATCTAGGTGCTGACTCTTTAGATACAGTTGAGCTAGTTATGGCACTTGAAGAAGAATTTGATCTTGAAATTGCAGATGAAGATGCTGAAAAGATTTCTACAGTTAACGAAGCAGTAGACTATATAAATTCTAATTCCTAATTAAGATAAATTAGTAACTATTATTTCTTTCCTTTTTTTAAGGGATTGAACTCAAAAAGGATTCTTAAATAGAATCCTTTTTTTATTTGTGACACTATAAGTATCAATGAAAATTTTCTTATATATTAAATTGATTGCAGTAATTCTTTTGTCTGCAATAGGTCCATATTTTGCTTTTATAAATTACAAACCGCTAAATGAAACTTCTTATTTTTATGTCAATGAAGGAGCGTCAATAAGAACAACTCTAAATAATTTAAAACCGATAACTACTTTTGATAAAATTTATTTAAATATTTACATGAAATTAAATGATATAGACACACTAAAAGTAGGTAAATATGAGATAAAAAATCTTAATTTAAACGATGTATTTATAAAGTTAAGCAACGGTGAAACCGTAACTCATAAATTAATTATCAGAGATGGTTCAAATATCTATCAGATTAACGATGAACTTAATAACAGCTATCTATACAATGATTGTAAAAATCTTGACTGCATTGAAAACAAATTCCCTTTCAAGGAAGGGGTCCTATATCCAGATACCTACTTCTATAAAGACTTATCAGATGCTTCTCTGATTTTACAGGAAAGTCATGATCGCCTTTATAAAAGTATTAATGAGATATGGAAGCTAAAACCCTCAAATAACCCTCTAAAGAATATAAATGAGGCTATTATTTTGGCATCTATAATCGAAAAAGAAGCAGGTAATATGGACGAAAAGAAAGATATAGCTGCAGTATTCCTTAAAAGATTAACCTTAGGTATGCGACTTCAAGCTGATCCCACAATTATTTATGGTTTATTACCAAATTTTGATGGAGATATAAAAAAATCTGATATTCTAAATAAAAATAATTTATATAATACTTACATGCAAAATGGTCTACCACCATCACCAATAGCAATGTCATCCATCTCATCAATTGAGGCTGCAATAACTTCTGCCCCAGGTGATTATTTATATTTTGTTGCTGACTCTAAAACTTCTCATTATTTTTCTAAAACCTATCAAGAGCATCTCGATATGATTAAAAAGCTTGGTTTGAATTAATGAAAATTATAAGCTTTGAAGGTATAGAGGGTGTAGGCAAATCCACACAGATTAACTTATTAAAAGATTATCTGGAATCAAAAGGTCTTACTGTCACTGTCTTAAGAGAACCCGGTTCAACAATAACAGGAGAGAGTATTAGATCAATACTGCTTGATTCTAAAGAAAATCTTTCCGAAGAATCAGAACTGCTCCTTATGTTTGCAGCAAGAGCACAATTGATATCAGAAAAGGTATTGAATAATAATGTAGATGTGATCTTATTCGACAGATTTTACGATGCCTCAATTGCATATCAGGGTTTTGGAAGGGGTCTTTCAATAAATTTCATCAAAAACTTAATTGACTTTACAAAATGTCCTACTCCTGATTTAACATTTCTTTTGGATATTAGTGTTCAAGATGGTTTTGAAAGGAAAATAGCTGATATTAAAGATAGGATAGAATCATCTGGCGACGAGTTTTTTAATAAAGTCAGAAATGGTTATCTTGAAATAGCAAACGACCAGCCAGGAAGAATTAAAATAATAGACGCTATGGATTCTATTGAAAGTATCTATGAAAAAATTATTGAACATGTAAATCAAACTATATGAATCTAACTAAGTACAAATGGCTTAATGATATATTCAACAATATAAACTTTGAAAACTTACCACATGGAATAATAATTAATGGGCCTAATGGGATAGGAAAGCATATACTTGCAGAGCATATTTGTACTCACCTTATTTTAAATAATTCAAAACAAAGTGCAGTTGATCATAATAAACTTATTAATACCAATTCTCATCCTGACGTTTACGTTTTAGACAAAGATAAGTTAGGTGTTAATGATATAAGCAGGAGAAAAGGTTCCAAGCATTGGGATGAAGAGAAGGGCTTTAAAGATATCATTTCTTTTTTAAATTTAACCCCCTCAATGGCATCTAATAAAGTAGCAATAATACATAATGCAGAAATCATGACGCCAGAAGCTCAAAATGCTTTGCTTAAATCTCTAGAAGAGCCAGCACCTTTTTCTTATATCATTATGACAACAAATAGACCAAGGTCACTTAATCAGACTATTTATAGCCGATGCCAACTTATAAATATCAAAAATTTAAGTCCCCGTAATATTGATATATGGCTTTCTGAAACAGGTATAACAGAATACACGGCTATGGATTTCCCAAGCTTTGCAACCCCCTTTAACATACTAGAAGATATACAAAATAATAATCAAAATTCTTATAAAGAATTTGTATCAGTATTAGAGAAATTTTTATTTGATCAGACTGATCAAACTCAGTCCTTAAAAGAAATCAATGATATTGATTTGAATTTTATACAAAAAATAAATTATCTTATTGAGTTTTTAAAAATTTTATTAACATCAAGGATAACTTCAACTAAGTTAAGTGGTTCTTATAGTATTTTTAATAAAACAAATTTTAATAAATTAAAAATATCTAACATTCTTAATGAGTTAAATAATCTGAGATATGACTTTTATACAGTGACTTCTATAAACGAATCTTATGTACTGAATTATTTTTTTAGTCAGCTAAAAGTATCTATTAAGCAATAGTTGTACCACCATCCACAACTATAGTTTCACCATTTATATAACTACCGGCTTTAGACGCCAACATTACGGCAACACCCGCAATCTCATCTGCTTCACCAATTCTTTTCATTGGTGTTGTTGTTAGAACTGATTTTAGTATATCTGGATTTTCCCAAAGACCTTTAGCAAAATCTGTTTTTATAAGTCCTGGTGCAATTGAATTAGCTCTAATATTAAATTGGCCAAACTCAGCAGCAATATTTTTTACTATCATTACATCAGCTGCCTTGCTTATATTATAAGCACCCAATATAGGGCTTCCTTTTATTGCCGCTATACTGGATATAATAATTATAGATCCATCATTTTTTTCTTTCATATGAGGGATACAAAGATTGCATAACTTCTGCGTAGACTTAATATTATTATTCATCACTTTATCAAATTGCTCATCAGTCATGTCAAGCATAGAGCCCATATGAGTATTTGTTGCTGCATTACATACCAGAGTATCAATTCCACCTAATAAACTAATAGTTTCAGAAACAAGCTTATCAAGTTGATTTGAATCACTTATATTACATGCAATTGGAAACGCAACATCAGAGCCAACTTTTTGATTAATCTCATTTGCAGTTTCAATACAGGCATCCATCTTTCTTGAAGATATGATAACCTTTGCTCCATGAAGAGCAGAGTGTAATGCAATTGACTTACCGATTCCTCTTGAAGACCCAGTAATAAGAATAGATTTGTTTTTAAGGTTAAATAATGACATTTTTTGATTATAATTAATTAATATTTAGGAAATACTACCATGATTGAAATTTACGGAAAAACATTTTGTCCATATTGTGATAAAGCAAAAGCTTTATGTGAGCGTGAGAGCTATGAATATTCATATAAACAGTTAGATAAAGATTTTACAAGAGAAGATTTTTTTGACATGTTTCCAACTGCAAGGACTTTTCCTCAAATAAAAATTAATGGTGAATTAATCGGTGGATATACAGAACTGGAAGCTTGGTCTCAACAATAGAGGTAAATCATGAATCAATTTAATGAATTTTTATTACTATTAGATAGTAATTTGAGTGGATCTTGGTGGTTCCCTATATTGCTAGTCGGAACAGGTATATTTTTTACTATCTATTTAGGGTTTCCTCAATTTAGATTCTTTGGTAAAGCTTGGAAACTAGTATCGGGTAAAAATACTAAATCAGATGCAGAGGGTGAGACAACTGCTTTTGAAGCACTAACTACAGCTATGTCTGGAGCAGTTGGTACGGGTAATATTGGTGGTGTGGCATTAGCTATATGGACTGGTGGTCCGGCAGCTATATTCTGGATGTGGATTACAGCTATTTTTGGAATGACTACTAAATTTGTAGAAGTTACTATGGGTCATAAGTACCGAACCAAACTCGAAGATGGATCCATATCAGGTGGTCCTATGTATTACATAGAACATGCTTTAAATATGAAATGGGCTGGCATACTATTTGCATTTTTAATGATGATCACTGCTATTGGTTCCGGAAATATGCCGCAAATCAATAATATAGCGCTAGTAATGAATACTGAATTCGCAGTTCCAAAATTATTTACCGGTTTGTTTTTAGGGATCTTACTTTGGGTAATCATAATTGGTGGTATAAAAAGAATAGCTTCTGTCGCTAGCAAAATTATTCCTATTATGGGATTAATATATTTTGGAGGAGCCCTTATCATTCTTATAGAAAACTATCAAAATATCATTCCATCGTTTAATGCTATTTTTGCTCAAGTATTTACTGGTTCAGCAGCAGTTGGTGGATTCTTAGGTGCTAGTTTTGCAATGAGCTTAAAATATGGTGTGGCTAGAGGATTATATTCTAATGAAGCTGGTCAAGGGTCGTCTCCAATTGCTCATGCATCCTCAAAAAATACTTCGATTGACCAAGGTGTTGTGTCCATATTAGAACCATTCATAGACACAATCGTTGTTTGTAGTGTGACTGCTTTAGTTATCTTATCAAGTGGAGTTTGGACTGAAAAATTTGATACCACTTTTTCTAAGACAGACATGGTTATTCTTCAAGGTTCATATAGTGATCAAGAGAATATTGATGGTACATACATCTATCCTGATGATATGAATCAACTTACTAGATATGTTCAATCAATTGATTCTGATGTGAAAGAATTTTCTGGATCAATAAATATTGAGAATGGTAAATTAATAGATTCTGATATTACAGTGCTCCATTCAAGATCAATTGCTGAGAATGTGATTGTTAAATCCAATGGTGATAAAAACCTATACACAGGCTCTTTGAATGTTCTTAATGGTAAAGTTTTAGAACCAGTATTAATCGAGGGGAAATCTCTAGTGAGCTCAGCTGAACTCACAGCTAAAGCATTTTCACAAGGAGCTCTTGGGGATTATGGTGGAAAGTTAGTAGCCATTGCATTGCTTTTATTTGCTTTTTCTACAGCAATAACTTGGTGCTACTACGGAGATAGGTCAACAGCATATATATTTGGTGAGAAAGGTGTTTTTTGGTACAGAAATTTCTATGTTCTATGTTTTATTTTAGCTGCTGTTATAGATACAACAATAGTATGGAATATTGCATATGTTGTAGTAGCTTTAGTTTCTATTCCAAATTTAATAGCGCTTTTTGTTTTAAGGCATGAAGTGAAAGATTTAACCAATGAATTTATAAAAGAAAACTAATATAATATTTTTTTTTAAAACAACCTCTTAACAATGAAGTTAAATATCCTGAGTTTTTTGTCTCTTACCCTCCTTATTTCTTGTGGTGGAGGTGGTGGTGGAGGATCATCCGACTCGGATCAGACAATTACCATCAACCCTATAATCAATTCATTTATATCTTCCTCTAGTTCTATTACAGTTGGTAATTCTGTTGATTTAACTTGGACTACAACAAATACTATTAGCTGCAGTGCAAGTGGTGATTGGGATGGAACTAAATCTCTATCAGGTTCAGAAAATTTAGTTTTATCTGATGTAAAAACATACACTTTTACTTTAACTTGCAGAGGAGAAGATCCACAAAATACAACATCTAAGTCCATTGATGTTGAGGTTTCATCAATTGATAGTTCAGATATTTATAGTGAAGATAAACCTTCTTACTGCAAAGATCCTCTTAATGATTCATCAGATTACTGGTTAGAAAATTTTGATTCAGATGTTTTAGATACTGATACATTTACTTATCAATTAGGTAATGGTTTTAATGCTAGTGATGGCTCTTGGGTGAGCGGTTGGGGTAACAGTGAGCTTCAATACTACACTGGCCCTGGAGAGGGTTATGCAAAAAATTATAACGCATCTTTAAATTCAACAGAAAATCTATTTATCGAAGATGGCTACCTTAAAATTCAACCTATATTTAATGACAGCGATATTTTCCAAGACCCATTTTGTGCTGATGGGAGTTGTTCTAATGAATGGCCACATACATCAGCAAGAATTATTACTTCATCAAAGAAAATTTTTGAAAAACCATCACGTATTACGATATGTTTTAAAGTTCCTGATGGTACTGGACATTGGCCAGCATTATGGATGCTTCCACAAGGTTTTATTGAAGGTACAAAATCGTGGCCTACTGATGGTGAAATAGACTTAATGGAAGCCAGAGGTAGAGTTGCAAATGAAATTGGGTCGACTCTTCATTTTGGAAATTCACTGAATAGAGTAATGATCAACAAATCCGAAACAGTTCCAAATTCAGTTAATTTTCAAGATAAATTTCATTCTGTAACATTTGAATGGAGAGAAAATTCTATAAAAATGTATTTAGATACACAAGAATCACCATTCTATGATGAATCGTCAGATTCAACTGAATTTAATAATAACTATTATCCGTTTAATGAAAAATTTTACTTATTATTAAATGTTGCATCTGGTGGAGATTTTGACACGTTCGGTGTAGATACTTCTATGTTTTGTCATGATAATGAATGTTCTAACCTAGAAGACCCAGATAGGGGGAGGTTAGTAATTGATTATATTGAATATAAATCTATTGATTAATACTTCTTTCATATAGTTTATCGGTGACATCTTTCATAGTTTTATTTTGAGATCTTAAAAGAACCAATAAATGGAAAACAAGATCTGCAGCTTCTTCTATAATTCTTCCATCATTTGTTACTGCTGATATGGCTGTTTCACCAGCTTCCTCATTTACTTTTTTTGCAATTTCTTTAACTCCTTTATTAAAAAGGCTGACTATGTATGAATCAGTATTAGTAGATGCAGCTCGCTCATCTATTATTCCCTCAAGTTTTTTAATCATATCTGTACACAGCAATTTATCATCAAAACACGATGTAGTACCTGTGTGACAGGTAGGTCCAAGAGGCAAAGCCTTAACTAATAATGTATCTTTATCACAATCTAAGCCAATATCACTAAGCATTAACTTATTACCTGACTCTTCTCCTTTTGTCCAAAGCCTATTTTTTGATCTACTAAAAAAAGTAACTTCACCCGACTCTATAGTTATCTTTAATGAGTCTTTATTCATGTAACCAACCATCAATACAGATGAGGTTGTATTATCTTGAATTACAGCAGGTATTAAGCCTCTGTCATCCCATTTAATATTGTTATAGTCCATATTATTTCCTTATATTTATATTTCTTTTAATAAGATAGTTTTTTAGATCTTGAATTGGAATATCATTTGAATGAAACACAGAAGCTGCTAATGCTCCGCTTATATTTGTTTTATAGAAGACATCATAAAAATCTATTTTTGAGCCAGCACCACCAGAAGCAATTAAAGGAACCTTTATAGAGGTCTTTAAATAATTTAATTGCTTAATATCATAACCATTTTTAACTCCATCTTGGTTCATGCAATTAAGAACAATTTCTCCAGCACCAAGGTCTTGAATTTGTTTAATCCAATCTTTAGTCAATATTTTAGTATTAGTTCTGGTTTTAATATCACCAGTTTTTGAATAAATAAAATATTTACCATCAATTTCCATTGAATCAATTCCAACTGTTACGCATTGGCTACCAAAAGCCTTTGCTAAATCTTGAATAAGTAATGGATTCTCTATAGCAGGGCTATTTATAGAAACTTTATCTGCTCCAGAATTTAGAATTATTCTAGCGTTTTCAACATCATTTATGCCGCCAGCTACACAAAATGGAATATTTATATTTCTTGAAATTTCTTCAACCCATTTTTTAGAGACCAGTACATCCTTTGTGCTTGCGCTAATATCATAAAAAACAAGCTCATCTGCACCCTCATCAGAATATTTTTTTGCCATATCAATAATAGAGCCTACTTTTTTGTGGTTCAAAAATTTAATACCTTTGACAACAACGCCATCTTTAACATCAAGGCAGGGTATGATTCTTTTAGTTAGCATTTATTAACTCATTCAAAGTTACTTTATTTTCATATATAGCTTTTCCAATCACACACTCATGACTTCCAATCTCTATGAGATTTGAAATATCATTAATACCACCAATACCTCCCGATGCGATTAGGCTAAGACTTTTATCTAAAAGGAGTTTTTTATATATATGTAGATTAGGGCCTTCCAAAGTTCCATCTTTTGAAATATCTGTAACAAGAATATTTTTAATCCAATTATTAGTTCTAAGATAATCAAAAATATTTATTCTTGTATTTTCAGTCCATCCATTAACAAATAACATAGGTTCATTTTTTATGTTCACAAAATCTAAACCAAATACTATTCGGTCTGATATATTTTGTTCTTTTATTTGATTAAGGAAATGACTATTTTTTATTGCGGCCGTTCCAACAATTAACCTATCTACACCAATTTCAAATAAGTTATTTATTGTCTCTATTGATCTTATACCACCACCAACCTGAATTTTAATAGATTCAATATTTGCTATGGACTTAATAAGAGATAAGTTTTTATTCTTTCCAGAGAGTGCAGCGTCCAAATCAACGATATGTATATACGAAAATCCTGCATCTTTAAATTTTCTAACTTGTTCTAACGGACTATTTGAGTAAATTGTTACATCATCAAAGTTTCCTCTTAAAAGTCTTACACATTTACCATCAAGAATATCTATAGCTGGAATTATTTTCATATTTGATTGATAAAGTATTTAAGAAATAACTCACCAGCAGTAGATGATTTTTCTGGATGAAATTGACATCCTATATAATTTTTTTTTCTTACTATGCTGGTTATTTTATTAATATAGCTAGAAGTACCAAAGCATTCCTCTGTGTTACTTGAGTAATAACTATTAGCAAAATAATAATGATTACTTATAGCTTTAAATTCATCTATACCATCAACATAATTCCATCCCATTTGTGGTACAGGATGAGAATCAGATTTGAATTTTTTTATTTTACCCTTAATAAGGCCGAGACAATTAGTATTGTCTTCTTCTGAATAATCAAATAAAACATGCATACCAATACATATCCCAAGTGTTAACTTATTTGTATTGCATATAAATTCATCTAGCTTCTTATCTGTTAAATAACTCATTACCACACCAGCAGAACCAACCCCTGGAAGTATAAAAGCATCCTTTGTTTTTAATACATCAATGTTTGAAGAAACCTCAGCATCCACATTTATTCTTTTTAGAGCATATTTAATAGAATTAAGGTTTGCGCCTCCGCAGTCAACAACTCCAATGTTCATAAAATACCTTTTGTTGATAAAACTTTTGAATTGTTAACTGTTAAGGCCTTATGCAGTGCTCTAGTAAAGCTTTTAAATGTTGCCTCAACTATATGATGAGAATTTTTACCATCTGTTGTTATATGACAAGTAAAACCAAGAGTATTAACAAACGAAATAAAGAAATGCTCAAACATTTCTGATGGAAAGTCACCTATATATTCATTTAGTTTAGGGTAGGACATTTTTAATAATGCACGAGAGGCCATATCTATTGAAACAGAAGAAATAGTCTCATCCATAACAAGAGTTTCATTTGAAGAGTATCTTTCTATATTTGATCTTTTTCCAATGGCTTCTTTAAATGCCTGCCCAAGTGCTATTGCAACATCTTCTATCGTATGATGCTCGTCTATATCTAAATCACCTATTGCCTGAATAGTTATATCAAATGACCCATGCTTAGAAAATTGTTCAAGCATATGATCAAAAAACTTGAGGCCAGTATTTATATTGTATTTACCAGAACCATCAATATCTAAATTAATGTAAATATTTGTTTCTTTTGTAGATCTTTTAATAAATGATGATCGTTGAATGCTTGAATTAGAAACGTATTTTTCTCGAATACTAACAGCATTTGCGTGACCATCAAGTTTTTCAGCATTTGCTAATATTTTTACTGTTTCCGCTAGATTAGCAAAACCTTGGGGTGAGGCAGTCTGAAAGGATAATGTTTTGCCAAAGTCAGAAACCGATAGACCAGAGTATGTTTTTGCATATCCTGCAGTTGGAAGAGTGTGGTTTGATCCCGAAGCGTAATCACCAAATGATTCAGGCGAAAAATTTCCGCAAAAAATTGAACCAGCGTTTTGAATATATGTTGAGTATTTTACAAAATCTGAATCTAATAATATTAAATGCTCAGGTGCATTTGTATTTATACATTCAATAATTTGATCATCATTTTTAGCTTTTATAAATAATAAATTTGTAATACTTTCATTCAAAATTGAATAT
This sequence comes from uncultured Gammaproteobacteria bacterium, assembly GCA_964469915.1. Lineage (GTDB taxonomy): Bacteria > Pseudomonadota > Gammaproteobacteria > Magnimaribacterales > D2472 > SCGC-AAA076-P13. The sequence goes on along the minus strand of CAYXZT010000003.1, from coordinate 3,341 downwards.
CTAGAAAGTAATTTTATTTGAACTGATATCTGTTCTTTTACTTTACTTATAAGATTTTTATTTTTTGATATAAATACAGCTTTAGCATCATCACTGTGTTCGAGTTGAGATAGCAGATCTGCAGCAATAATATCAGCTTTTGAAATATCATCCGAGACAACATAAACTTCGCTAGGACCTGCTGGCATATCTATAGGTGTATGGTTGTTGATTAGTTTTTTTGCTTCGTTGACATATTGATTACCTGGACCAAATATTTTTAGGCACTTAGGAATTGTTTCAGTCCCATAAGCCATTGAAAAAATAGCCTGAGAACCACCAACTTTAAATATATTTTCTATATTTAATAATTTTGCTACCCAAAGTATTGTTGGATCAATTTTTCCATTTTTATCTGGTGGCGTACAAATAATAATATCAGTACAACCTGCAATTAAAGCAGGTATTGCTTGCATTAACAGTGAGCTAAACAAGGGAGCAGAGCCGCCTGGTATATATAAACCAACTCTATCAATAGGCTTAAACTCAGTCCAAAGTGTTACCCCGGGGGTTGTTTCTACTTTATTTAATCCTAATGATTGAAGTTGGTTTTCGTGATATTTTTTAATATTAGAGTAAGCAATTAATATAGCTGATTTTAAAGAATCATTAATTGCACTTTCAGATTCAGTTAATTCTTTTTTTGAAACCTTAAGTTTCTTTAAAGGTTTCTCATTTAATATTAAAGAGATATTACGAATTCCATTATCACCTTCGTTCAAAATAATTTTTTCAAACTTTCTTATGGTACTTGTTACTTTTTTTGATGAAGGTTGAATTTTTTTTAAATCAAGACTCATATTCGATTTGTTTAGAATAATATCTTTCATTATTAATTAAGTATTTTTTCAACTGGCATAACCAGGATTGATGAAGCGCCTTTATTTTTTAATTTTTCCATTGTTTCCCAAAAAATTGGCTCTTGACATAAAGCATGGATTGCCACTTTATTGTTGTCTTCTAAGGGGATTATTGTTGGTGATTCAGACCCTGGTAATAATTTGCATATATCTTTTACATTTTTAGTTTCTGCATTAAGCATTACATATTTACTCTCAACAGCATTAATAACGCCATTCATCCTACTGATAACTTTTTCAGCAATATAAATTTTATTCTTTGAAAGCTTCTTATTTTTAATTAAGACTGCTTGAGATTCCATAATAACTTTGATCTCATTAAGGTTATTAGCCTCTAAAGTGGCTCCTGAAGAAACTAAATCACATATACAGTCTGACATTCCAATATATGGTGTAAGTTCAACAGAGCCGTGGATATTAGTAACACTAGCCTTTATATTATTATCATCAAGATATTTTTTTAGTATGTTTGGATAAGACGTAGCTATTTTTTTATTAGCTAATCTCATATTTTTCTTATTATTTGGCGCTGCAATAGATAATCGACATTTTGAAAATCCTAAGTCTAATACTTTAAGTGTATTATTTTTTTTATATAGAGTTTTCTCAACCAGAACATTCTCTCCAACAATAGCAAGGTCAGCATCACCATTTGAAACTAAAGAGGGGATATCATCATCTCTTACAAAAAGTATGTCTATAGGCAGGTTATTAGATTTTGCTAATAGCTTGTCACCTTTTGCAGTGAAGTTGATTCCTGATTTTTTAATAAGATCTTTACTTTGATCAGACAACCTTCCACTTTTTTGAATAGCAATAGTTAATCTATTTTTCATTATTAATCCTTTTTAATATTTTTTGATAACCTTTATATGGTTCATTTGTTAAAAACCTTGCAACTCTTGTAATAGTGGTTGTACTAGCATTTAGCTTAGATGCAATTTCTCTATATGACATCTCATCTTTATATAATAATTGAGCAACTGCCCAGCGCTCATTCATAGCTTTTAATTCTGCAGGTGTACAAAGATCATTTAGAAATTCACTTACTTCTTTATTATTTTTTAATAGCAATAATGCTTCATTTAGATTTTTCATGTGTCGTAGTGTATTACTATGATGTAACAAAGTAAACAAAAAATATTAGGTTTATTTTTTCTCTTTTATTTCATTTTTGTAAGAACAGAAACAATCTCAAGGTGGGATGTATTTGGGAATTGATCAAATATTTCTATTTTATCTATCTTAAAGTCTTTTAACATTTTTATATCTTTTACATAAGTTTCATAATTGCATGATATATAAATAATATTAGTAAACTTTTCTAATGTTGTGATTACATCTTCACCAAGACCTGATCTTGGAGGGTCAACCAAAACATGTGAAAATTTATAGTTATTGATATTTATACCATTCATTCTTCTAAATATTTTTCCATTAAATGCTTCAGATACTTCTTCTGCAGATAGTCTTGCAAAATTAATATTATCTATTTTATGTTCATCAATAGATCTCGAAATACATCTAATTGACTGCCTGTTACTTTCTGTTGCAAAAATATTATTAAAAATAGACGAGAAGGGTACTGTGAATGTTCCTGAACCACAATAAAGTTCAAGTAAGTCTTGTGGGGATTCTACAAATTCTATAGCTTTATCAATCATCCTTGGCATATGAAAGTGATTTGGTTGATAAAATGACTGGTCTGTTTGATATAAATATTTGTTCGAAGTTTTAATTAAATCACTTAATAATTCATCTCCAGTAGAAAACAATTCTTTTTTTGCTCTAATGTTAATATCTATGTTTAACAATTCAGACAGTTTCAATGCATGCTCTTTTAAATCTGGGTTTATTGGCTTGTGATAAATTAAAGTGATTAATAAATTATTATTTGAGTTAGTTCTAAAATTTACTTGAAATAATTTTTTGTAAAGTTGTTCTTCTAGGTTTATAGAATCTAGTAATAAAGGCATTATGTTTTGAATTACTGGTCTTGCTATATGAAACGAACGCAAGTTAATTCTTTTACCAGTTGAATCAAACATTGTATAAAAACCATTTTTATACCCAAATTCACATCGAGATCTGTAACTATTTGCTGGACTATGGTTTATTACAATATCATCTTTATATTGATTACCAATTAACTCAACGGCTTTTTGAAATTTATCCATTTTATTGAAGTATTGTTGCTGTAATAAAATATATTAAACCAATAAATGTTATATTAAGTACAAGGAATAAGATGATTAGTTTCACTAAAGTAACTTTTTTAAGATCATTCTCTAGTTCAGCTTTAGACCTCACTCCGATTAATGAATATAATATTCTTTTTAACCACATACTATGACCGAAATAATTAATATTACTAAATCAGCAGAGGAATACCTTTCAAATTTATTGAAGGAAAAGAATGAAAAAAATCTTTCTGTAAGAATT
>CAYXZT010000002.1:0-45918 GCA_964469915.1 uncultured Gammaproteobacteria bacterium | reverse complement strand
CCAGCATTATCTGTTGCGTTTTTCATAGCAATCATTTTTGCTGCTTGTTCACAGGCATTGTTCTCAACAACAGCCTGATAAACCAATGACTCGATATATCTGGTTAAAAGCCCATCAAGTAATTCTTTGGCTTCAGGCTCATATATATAATCCCACTGTGTTGGGACAGATTCATTTTGCTCTTCCGGTGATAGTGGTATTAATTGATCTACATTTGGCTGTTGAGTCATTGTATTAACAAAACTATTTGCACATAAATAAGCTTGATCAATATCACCATTTTTATGCATATCTAAAACAATCTTGGTTAGGCCGATTAAGTCTTCAGGATTGGGTTTATCACCTAATTTTTCTGCAACTCCTACAACCTGTCCTCCAACACTTTTGAAAAAGCCTGGTGCTTTAGATCCTATAAGCGCAAAACATGATTCAACGCCTTGCTCATGAAGTTCTGCTGATTTAGCAATCACTTGTTTAAACAAATTAATATTTAAGCCGCCACACAAACCCTTGTCAGATGATACAACTATGAAACATGCTTTTTTTGGAGATCTCTCTTCATAAAAAGGATGAGGATATTCAGAGCTTGCGGATGCGATGTGGGTAATAACATCTTTTATTTTCAAAGAATAAGGCCTTCCTTTTAACATGTTGTCTTGAGTTTTTTTCATTTTACTCGCTGCAACCATTTCCATAGCCGAAGTAATTTTTTGCGTGCCTTTTATGCTCGCAATCTGTTTTCTTACTTCTTTTGTATTAGCCATTATTTATATTTAATTAAAATGTTTGAGTTTTTTTAAAGTCTTCAACTAAAGCGGTGAATTGACTTTCAATATCGTCGTTCCAATCACCTGTTGAATTAATTTGTTGCTCTAACTCTGATTTTTCAGCAGTTAAATAACCATGAAGAGCTTCTTCGAAGTCTAATATTTTCTCTACTTCTACATCAGCCATATAGCCCCTATCTGCTGCAAACAAACTTAGAGCTTGTTGAGCAACACTCATAGGTGCATATTGTTTCTGCTTAAGTAGTTCTGTAAATGCCTTACCATTTGCTAGCTGTTGCTTGGTAGCATCATCAAGGTCAGATGCAAACTGGGAGAAGGCGGCTAGTTCACGATACTGGGCTAGTGCTGTTCTGACTCCACCGGCAAGCTTCTTCATTATTTTTGTTTGTGCAGATCCACCAACCCTTGATACAGATAAGCCTGGGTTAATAGCTGGCCTAATACCAGAATTGAATAATTCCGTCTCTAAGTAAATTTGTCCATCTGTAATAGAGATTACGTTTGTTGGAACGAAGGCAGAAACATCCCCTGCCAATGTCTCAATAATTGGCAATGCTGTTAATGATCCTGTTTTACCTTTTACTTTTCCGCCAGTGACTTGTTCTACATAATCAGCATTAACTCTAGCTGCTCTTTCTAGTAATCTTGAATGAAGATAGAAAACATCTCCAGGATATGCTTCCCTTCCAGGAGGCCTCTTAAGAAGTAAAGATACCTGTCTATATGCAACCGCTTGTTTTGAAAGATCGTCATAAACGATAAGAGCATCCTCGCCCTTGTCTCTGAAATACTCGCCCATTGAGCAACCAGAATAAGCAGACAAATACTGCATTGGAGCTGGGTCAGCTGCTGTAGCAGAAACAACTATGGTGTGATCCATAGCGCCATACTCTTCAAGCTTTCTTACAACGTTTGCTACTGTTGATTGTTTTTGACCTATAGCAACATATATACACTTAACCCCTGTTCCCTTCTGGTTAATAATTGCATCAATCGCTACTGCTGTTTTACCTGTTTGTCTGTCACCAATAATAAGTTCTCTTTGACCTCTACCTATTGGCACCATGGCATCAACAGCCTTTAGCCCGATTTGAACTGGTTGATCAACTGACTGTCGAGCGATAACACCTGGAGCAACAACCTCAACAGGAGCTGTGCCTTCTGCTTTGATTTCTCCTTTTCCATCTATTGGTGCACCAAGAGTATTTACGACTCTTCCTAAAAGTGCCTCTCCAACAGGAACCTCTAAAACCTTGCCTGTACATACTGCTTTTTGACCTTCTACAAGCTCCAGATAGTCACCAAGAACAACAGCACCTACTGAATCCTGCTCTAAGTTTAGAGCCATTCCTTTAGTGCCATTTTCAAATTCGATAACTTCACCATACATAACATCTCCCATGCCATGTATTCTTACAATACCATCAGAGACGCTGACGATAATGCCTTCATTTTTTCTTTCTGCTGAAAGATCAAGCCCAGCGATTTTTTCCTTTAGTACGCTGGAGATTTCTGATGGATTTAATTGACTCATTTTTTCACCTTAAAAATTTAATTGGTTTACAAGTTTGTTAACCTTTCCTTTTATAGAAAGGTCTAAAGTTTCGTCACCTACCTTAATAGATAAGCCGCCCATCATTTTTGGGTCTTTTGAAAAATATATATTTGCGTCTTTGCCATAAGAGCTTTTAAGTTTTGCCTCAATGCTCTCTTTGGCTTCAGGACTCGGGTCTGTTGCAACAAACACCTCTATAGAGTTTTGGTCTTTATGTTTTTCTAGTAGCTCTTGATATATCGAATATATTGAATGTAAAAGATTTAATCTTTTATTGTCAGCCAATATAGAAAGGAGTTTTTTCGATGTGTCTGTAATACTATCAGCAAAAAGATTAACCAAAATATCAACAACTTCCTGTCTAGATAAAACAGGGTTTTCAATGGTACCTATCACCTCTTTTGACTCTGATGCTATAGCCATTATCTTAAGCTCATCAGCCATGTTCTCTAAATTGCCTGACTCAAGCGCGGAAGCAAATAATGCTTTAGCATATGGTCTTGCGAGAGGGGTGAGTTCTATCATTGCTTATAAATCCTCTGCTGCTTTTTTTAAGATAGCATCATGTTTTTCAGGAGATATTTCATCTCCAAGGATTTTTTGAGTTGTGTCTATAATGATGTCAGACATTTGCTGTCTCAACTCTTCTTTTGCTTTGTTGGTTTCGTTCTCAACAGAGGTTGCTGCTGATGTCATGATCTTATCTGCCTCTTCTTCTGCTTTTGTTGAGGCATCTCCAACTATCTGTGATGCTCTGGCATTTGCTTTTTTAAGGATCTCTGCTGCCTCTGTTTTAGCTTGAGCCATCTCTTTATCAAATGCTAACTTTGCCTCTTCAAGAGAGTCATCTGCTTTCTTTGCAGCCTCAAGCCCATCGGATATCTTTTTTTCTCTTTCTTGCATAACTTCCAAGATAGGCGGATAAACATATTTCCAGCATATAGCTACAAATACAATCATCACGACTGCTTGGGCAAGTAAGGTTGCGTTTATATTCATTCTTTAAATTTTTACAGAGCAAATAACATATACATGCCAAGACCCACACCAATCATAGGTACCGCATCTGTTAAACCCATCATTAGGAAGAATCTACCTTGAAGGAATGGTGCTAACTCAGGCTGTCTAGCTATACCTTCAATAAATTTACTACCCAAAATACCAACACCAATCCCAGCTCCAATAGCTGAAAGACCCATGGTGATTCCTGCTGCTAAAATACTATATTCCATTTTTTTCTCCTTAAAATTGAGGACTAATGCTCCTCTGTTTCATGCGCCATTGCCAAATATGCAATGGTTAACGCCATAAATATAAATGCTTGCAAAGCCACAATTAATATGTGGAAAAGCGCCCAAACTAAATGCAAACCAAACCCAATCATTCCAATTGGGATGCTGCTAAAAAACAACATCAATGCGATTAAAATAAAAATCATTTCGCCGGCATATAAATTACCAAAAAGCCTTAAGCCAAGAGATATTGGTTTAGCTATAAAATTAACCATTTCTAATACAAAGTTAACAGGAATCATCCATTTCCCAAAGGGGTGCAATGTAAGCTCTGCAACAAATGCTTTTGGTCCTTTGACTTTTATGCTGTAGTAAATTGTTAAAACAAATATTGCCAAAGCCATTCCAAGAGTTATATTTGGATCTGTGGTTGGCACAACCTTAAAGTAAAAAGACTCAGGGCCGTTAATCCATGCATGGTCTGGGCCGCCAACCAATAGGTAGGCAATATGACCTGCGAGCACAGGTATAAAATCAACAGGAATTAAGTCCATTAAGTTCATTAGCAATATCCAAACAAAAACGGTAAGGGCAAGAGGCGCTATTAGTTTGTTTTTTACAGAGCCAAACAAAGACTGAACATTGTCTTCAACAAACTCTATGCTCATTTCTACAAAATTTTGAAGGCCGGTAGGTGTTGAGTCTGCGCTAACTGTTTTAGGCATGGCCATTCTGAATAAAAATATAAACAATCCACCCAAAAATATAGACCAAAATAAAGAGTCTACATGAAATGCCCAAAAACCCATCTGATCAACATAGTGAGGGTCGCAAGTCCAACCATCTGGTGTTTTTCCACAGGTAAGGTTCGTTAGGTGATGATCAATGTATGATTTTGTTGTTAGTTCTTTAGCCATTATGTTGTGGCCTTAGTTTTAGTAATAAACATCATTGGGCTTACTGTTGTGTTTATTAAGATGTAGGCAAACATTGCGTATACAAACGCATCTTTTAAGTAGATGCCTGTTAAATATAGAAAAACTACAAAAAGAGACCACTTAACTGACCAGTTATATATAGCATTAACAGCGTGGTCGTTTATTCTATTGCTAACAACATAGGCTGCTGACAGACAAAGAAAGTAAGAAATGGGAGCTAAAATAAAAAAAATGCTTTGAAGAGTTCCAGCGATAGCAAGAAAGAAAAAGCCCATGAGAATAAGGCTCGTGTTGCTAAAAATAGTGTTAAACAGACTTTTCAAAAGATTTGTGTTTTTGTATTAATGTAATGGCGGGAATTATAGAAATTTATAGCCCTATAAACAAGTTGTTTTCAAATTAATTTCTTCTTCCATCAATTAGTTTAGAGATGATGTCTTCCAGTTCATTAGATGTGTTGTAGGCGATAGTCACTTTACCGTTTTTTTTGTTTTTTGCTTCTATTTCTACTTTATGACCAAAAGCTTCTGACATGTCCTGTTCAATGTTTAATAAGTCGGTGTCTTTGCTTTTTTTATTGCTTCCGGTGTTTTTTTTCTTACTTGATATGTTGCTAAGGTCTTTAACTGTAAGTTTGTTTTTTATTATATTTTCAGCTGCTTGCTCAGCGTCTTTCGGCTCAAGCGATGCCAACAACTTAGCATGTCCTTTTTCTATTTGCCCTGAAGATAGAAGGTCTAAAACCTTTGCTGGTAGAGATAAAAGCCTAAGTGAATTTGCTATTGTGCTTCTAGCTTTCCCTGTTGATGTTGCCACTTCGTCTTGTGTAAGGCCAAACTCTCTCTTTAGCCTGTCGTATCCTCGCGCCTCCTCAACAGCATTTAAATCTTCTCTTTGAAGGTTTTCTATTAATGCTGATTCGAGAGCGTCTTGATCTTTTTTTTGGTCAACCAAACACGGTATTGTTTTTAGGCCGGCCTTCTTGGTTGCTCTTAACCTTCTTTCACCAGCAATTACTTCATATTTGTTTAAACCAAGCTCCCTAACCAAGATTGGAGAGAGTACTCCGTGATTTTTAATTGAATCGGTTAGCTCAAGAAGCTTTTCTTCGTCAAAATTTGCCCTAGGTTGAAACCTGCCAGCATTTATAGAAGAAACCTCAACATCTTTAATTGTTCTTTGGTTTGTTGACTTGGATGAACCCAAGAGCGCATCAAGACCTCTGTTTAAAATTTTTCCATCTTCAGACATACTCAACCTTCCTTATTAACTCTCCAGCAAGCGCTAGGTACGCCTTTGCCCCATATGAACTTGGCATATATTTAACCCCGGATATTCCATGACTTGGCGCTTCTGCAAGTTTAATATTTCTTGGTATTAGAGTATTAAAAACAAGGTTAGAAAAATGAGCTTCAAGCTCATCAGAAACCTCTTTTGCTAAATTGTTTCTCATGTCTACCATGGTTCTGACTATTCCTATAACCCTGTTGTTAGATAAGTTTTTATCAGAAAGTGACTGGATTGTCTCCATTAGCCCTGTTACACCTTCTAGTGAATAATACTCACACTGAAGAGGAATAAGTGTTCCAGAGGCTGCAAATAGCGCCTCTATGGTTAGTTGGTTTAGTGTCGGAGGTGTGTCTATTATTGTGTAATCGTATTCTTCTTTTAAAACTTCTAAGCTTTTTGTTAAAAAGGCTTGTTTATTATCTTCTCTTATTCCAACTTCAAGGGCTATAAGCTCTTGTCCGCCAGGAAGAACATCGTACCCGTCTGTAGATCTGTAAATACACTGTGCTATTTCTTTGTTTTCAAAAAACAGGTTGTACAGGGTGTTAGGGTTTTTTTCTGTGAGGCCTGCTGCCGTAGTTGCATTTCCTTGAGGGTCGAGATCAATTAACAAAACCTTTCTCTTTGTTGCACACAGGCTTGCTGCAAGGTTGACGGCCGTTGTTGTTTTGCCGACACCCCCTTTTTGATTTGCTATAGCTAAAACTTTATTCATTAACTCTTATTTGTAAAAAATGCCTTTCGCTGTTTTTGTTTTCAATCTTGATTATTTCATACTTATATTTGTTTGTGTTTAGAGATTTTATTTCTTCTAAAATTTTCTCTTTCTTCCCTTTGAGCAAGGTGTATCTTCCACCTCCAGATAGGTTGTTGGCAGTTAGTTTTAAAATATTGTCTGTTGAAGAAAAGGCTCTTGCTGTGATAAGGCTAAATTGTCCTAGGTTGTTTTTGTTGTTTAGTGTTGTTTTGATAATTTTCGTATTTGTTAGACTCAGAAGGTCTTTCATTTTGTTTAAAAAGTAACACTTCTTTTGGTTTTTTTCTAAGAGACGTGTTTGTGCTTGTGGTTTTAGAATTCCTATTAAAATCCCTGGAAAGCCGCCACCCGAACCAAGATCAAGTATTTTGTCCTTTTCGTCTATGTTTTTTATTAGGGGAAGGCAGTCAAAGATATCTTTTTCAAAAACCTCCTCTTTGTTGCTGCGCACAAATATGTTGTGTTTTTTGTTGAACTCAAGAGCGCTGTCAACAAATGTGTTTATTTGAGTTGCTTGGTTTTTTGATATTGCATTATCAAAATCTGTTAATAGATTTATATAGTTGTCATGCATCAGCTTTTATTAGCTCGTTCTTCTTAATGCTTACTAGTATTAGGTTTATTGCAGCTGGCGTAATGCCTTCAATTCTTGAGGCAGATCCTATTGTTTCAGGTTTTGTTTTAGAAAGCTTTTCTACAACCTCGTTTGAAAGTCCGCTGATCTTATTATAATCAAGGTCTTCAGGTATTTTTTTGTTGTTTTGTTTTCTGTTTTTGTTTACTTCTCTAAGCTGTTTTTCAATATATCCTTTGTATTTTATTTCTGTTGATGCTCTTTTAAATAGCTCTTTTTGCTCGGGTTTGAGTTTGATGATTTTGGTTTCATCGATGTCGGGCCTTGTTAAGAGTTGGGATATGCTTCTTTTTTCGTCTAGTTTTACTGTTTTGTTTTCTTTGTCTATGAATTCTTTAAGCTTGGTTTTTTCAAGCACTGTTTTAAGGAATTCGTTGTATGTTTTTTCTCTTTCAATATATCTCTCGTAATCTTTTTTTGAAACCAGTCCAAATAAATAGCCTTTTTCAAGCAATCTTTGTTCGGCATTATTTTGTGATAATAGTAATCTGTGTTCAGCCCTGCTAGTAAACATTCTGTATGGCTCTGTTATTCCATGAGTTATCAAGTCATCAACCAAAACACCTATATATGCCTCACCTCTTTCTAGGATAAATTTTGACTCTTTTTTAATTTCTCTTGCTGCGTTTACTCCTGCTATCAAGCCTTGGGCAGCGGCCTCTTCATACCCGGTTGTTCCGTTGATTTGCCCCGCTAGATAAAAGCCTTCTAAAAACTTTGTTTCAAGAGTTTGCTTTAAAGATCTCGGATCAATAAAATCATATTCTACAGCATACCCATACTCTTCTATTTCTGACTCTTCCATGCCTGATATAGATTCAATAAAATCTTTCTGGGCCTCTTTTGGCAGACTTGTTGATATTCCGTTTGGGTAGACAAGATCAACGCCAATTCCTTCTGGTTCTATGAATAGCTGGTGACTTTCTTTGTTGCTAAACTTGTGAACCTTGTCCTCTATTGATGGGCAATACCTTGGCCCTATTCCTACAATATTTCCTGAATACATCGCAGATAGATGAATGTTGTTCTTTATAATTTCGTGGGTGTTCGGGTTTGTTCTTGTTATGTAACAAGAGAGTTGTTTTTGGTGTTCTTCGACCTCTCCTCTTAAAGACATAAAAGGGGTGGGCTCTTCTCCTGGTTGTTCTTCCATTACAGAAAGGTTCAGGCTCGAAAGTTTAACCCTTGCAGGTGTTCCTGTTTTTAGCCTGCCCATTGGAAGATTCATACTGTAGAGTTTTTCAGACAAAGGAATTGAAGAAAGGTCACCAACCCGCCCACCTTTTGAAGACTCTTTTCCTGTGTACATAACCCCATTAAGAAAAGTGCCTGTTGTTAAAATGGTTTTCTTTGCAACAATTTTTTGCTTATTTGTAATCACCCCTTGAGCGGAATCGTTTTCAACAAGAATATCTAAAACCTCTTCTTCAAAAATATCTATGCTTGTTTTTGATAGGATATTTTGTATTGCTTGTTTATACAAAAACCTATCACATTGAACTCTTAGTGCTTGAACCGCATCCCCTTTTCTTGTGTTAAGTGTTCTGTACTGGATTCCAGACATGTCGGTTGCAACTGCCATGATGCCGCCCAAGGCATCTATCTCCCTTACAATGTGAGACTTACCAAGGCCTCCTATTGCTGGATTGCAAGACATTTGCCCTATTTTGCTTTTTTCAAAAGTAACCAGGGCGCACCTGAGCCCTAACCTGAATACAGCATGGGCCGCTTCAACACCAGCGTGCCCTCCGCCAACAACAATTACGTCATAGTTATTCATAGCTAGATCTCTAAGTTATTAAAATCAATAATATCTATATTATATACTTATTGTTATTTCTATTAGGTTCTTTGTTTTATGTTAATAAGTACCACAAACCTTAATAAAATATAGGTTTTGCTAATTTAATAACTGCTGTTTAACAATATTTATAAGCGGTTACAAAACCGGTATGAACCTGTTAATAAAAAAAAAGTACTAAAAACAAACACAAGTTAATAACAGCTTATTTACCAATACAAAAGTTATTAAAAATATCACCAAGCAACTGATCAGATGTTTTTTTACCAACAACAACATCAAGGCATTCTCGAGCCATCTTTAATTCTTCTGCTGCAATTTCCAAACCTTCTTCTTTTTGAATAACCATCAACGCCTTTCTTAGTGAAGAGGAAGCGCTTTCAAATAAGTTAATATGTCTGTCCCTAACAAGAAATGTCGCATTTTTTTCGTCACTGTTTTGAAAGCAGCCTGTTATTTTTTTCTTAAAGTCCTCAAAACCCTCACCAGTCTTAGCTGATATTTTGCAATCAAAAACCTCACAATCTTCGTAATCGAGGTCAATCTTATTAAGGGCCTTTAAAAAAGGCTTATCCCCAACAATTGATTCAAATTCGTTAACAAGATTAACAGTAGATGAATCAAAAACACCAACAACAACATCAGCATTTGTTATTTCATTTTTTGTGTAATCAATTCCTTTGGCTTCAATAGAGTCATCGGTTTCTCTAAGCCCAGCAGTATCAAACAAAGAAAACGAAAGGCTTTCATAAAAAACCTCAGACTCAATTATATCTCTAGTTGTACCAGGCTTATCAGATATCAAAGCTCTCTCATAACCAAGCAACCTATTAAAGGTTGAAGACTTTCCTGAATTAACAGGACCAACAAAAACAACTTTGTTTTTTACAGACAAGCTTTTTTTGCTCTTACAACTATTCACAAACATATCAAACTCAGATATCAAACCCTTAAGATCAACAACAACACTTTGATCCATAAAGTTCTCACCCTCGTCTGAAAAGTCTATCTCTCCCTCAACACGCATTCTTAAATCATCTATATTTTTTGATAAAGATTTTATTTTTTTAGAAAAATCACCAGATAAAGAGCGCGAAGACAACAAGACATCATTTGCATTCGTGCTATCAATAACGTCTAGAACAGCCTCTGCCTCATTTAAACCTATTTTTTCATTAATAAAAGCTCTCTTCGTAAACTCTCCAGGCTGGGCCTCATCAAAACCAACACTATCCAACGCTTCTGATATAAGAGCCATAACCCCTAGACCACCATGCGCATGAACTTCAAAAGAGTCCTCGCCCGTGTAGCTTCTGCCATTGGCAAAAACCAAAACCCCAACAGTATCTACCAAAAGCCCAGAATTATAAAAAGGCTTCACAGAAAAAACCCTAGGCGGAATATCAGAGGTACCAAAAAGTTTCTCGAGGCTATCAAGACAACCATCACCCGTCACCCGAAAAATACAAATCGCCGACTTCGATGCTGGTGTTGCTAACGCATATACAACAGACAACTTAAAAGGCCTTGTTAACTTTTAATATTCGCAGCATCTAAAACACCCAGCTTCTTATACAGATACCTTTGTTGAACCAGTGAAACACCAGCGTTAACCACAGAATACAAACACAAACCGGCTGGAAAAATTACAAAAAACACTGCAAACATAATAGGCATAGTTTTCATAATTTGAGCCTGCATTGGGTCTGTGGTTGGAGGTTGAGGATTAAGCCTTTGTGTTAATACCATAACAAGACCAAACACCACAGGAAGAATAAACAAGGGGTCTGGTACCGAAAGGTCTGTTATCCATAAACCAAAATCAGCAAACCTCAACTCTACCATTTCCCTTAGTGCAAAAAAGAAGCCAATAAAAAACGGCATTTGTGCAAGCATGGGCAGACACCCACCGAGCGGATTTGCACCCTCTTTTTTATAAAGCGCCATCATTTCTTGGCTAAGCTTTTGTTTATCGTTTGCATATCTTTCTTGCAACTCTTTCATTTTTGGCATCACTCTTCTCATATTACCCATCGACACAAACCCTTTTGCCGTAACAGGAAACAAAATAAGTTTTAATAGAAGGGTGAAAACAACAATAGACAATCCCCAGTTACCAACATAACCATTTATAAAGTCTAAGACTATGACCATTGGCTGTGACACAAACCAAAACCAACCCATATCAATCGAAAGCTCAAGATTGTCAGCCCTTTTTTCTAAGTCCTTGCGTATCTTTGGACCAACAAACAACCTATGTGAATGTGACTCTACAAGGTTTTGCGCGTCGCCCTTTTCAACCGTATAGCCCATGCTATAAATGCCAGCATCCCCTTTTTGTGCAAAATAGTTATATACAAAATCATCAGACCCAATTACAGCAGCAAAAAAATATTTTTGAATAAATGAGACCCAACCACCCCTGGATAAATATGATATTTTCTCATCAATTTTTCTCAGCCTTTGTGTTTCATAAGGGTCGTCATTTGTGCTGAAGGCAACAGCCTGATATGAACTGTTGTTCATCATACCACCCTCAGTCACAGCTGTTTTTAAATCTAGCGATCTGCCTTCAGTTCTGTATAAGGATGCAAAAGCCTTGCCATAGCTGCCATTCTCAGCAGTATCTCTAATTTGGACCTCATATGTTTCGGGTAAAAAAGAGATCTCTTTCTTTATTTTTAACTCATTATCATAAAGAGTTATAAAACCATCACCATAAGACAAAAGCCTATAGTTTGTTTTTTCACCAGTAAAACCTGACTTAAAATAATATTTGAAAAAACCACTATCGTCCGATCCAAAAACTCTAACCCCTATTGAACCAGGAATATTTTCAACACCATATTTTTTTAACCTTGACTCAACAAGAGCACCCGAAGCAATGGCAACTTTTATTCTTAATAAGTCATTTTCTATATAGGCATAAAGACCATCATCTGTAACAGCCCCAACAAGATTTTCTTGTTCTGCAAGATTTAAGTGTTCAGCCTGAGAGAGGACCCTGTTCTCAGCATTCCATTGATAAAAAAGCGATGCTGATAAAACAAATATAATTGCTAAATAAATTTTTCTTATGTTCATTTTTATTATCCGTTAGTGGTTTGATGATTCTACAGCCTTAATGATTTCAACAGAAGGGCTCTCGCCCGCATCATTAAAATAATCTTTATAGACAATAACAACAAAACAGCCTTTTTCTGAGAACAGGTTGTTGGTTCGAAATGTTTCTTTTATTTGTCTTTTTATTTTATTGCGGTCAACAGCAAGCTTAAAATTTCTTTTAGAGATTGAAACTCTTAGGTTGTCAGGATCTCCCTCAACAAAAAAAATTCTTAATCGCCTTGATGAATGAAAGTGTTTTGGAAGCTTTGAATAAGCCAAGTTTAAAACAGCTTAAGCAGTTAAGACCTTACGCCCCTTTTTTCGCCTAGCAGACAGAATAGCCCTACCTGCTTTAGTCGCCATTCTTGCTCTGAAGCCATGAGTTCTGCTTCTTTTTAACGTACTTGGTTGAAACGTTCTTTTCATAATTCACCGCCTAAAAAAATTAGTGGCGCATTATAGCCCAATAATTCACAGTTTTCACAAATATATATAAAAACATAAAATTAATTTATATAAACAAGTTATCCACAGAAAATTCATAAAGTTATTCTGTAGATATCTTGTGTATTTTTTAATAGACTAGACAATCACACAAGAGGAGAAGAGATTGGAATTTTGGAATAAATGCTCAGAAAGACTAGAAAATAAACTATCGCAGGATGACTTTAACACCTGGATCAGACCTTTAAAAGCTAGTTTGAGTGAAAACACACTAGAGTTGGTGGCCCCTAATGATTTTATTCTTAACTATGTAGAAACCAATCTTGCTGAAGAAATAACCCAAATGGTTAAAACACAGTCAAAGAAAGATATATGCCTTGTCTTCAAAACACATACAAAAGAAACATTTGTCGATAAATATAAAAATCAAAGCAAGTCAGAGGATACAAAGCTTGTTCCTTCATATGTTTTTGAGACATTTGTCGAAGGTAAGTCTAACCACCTTGCGTTAGCAGCGTCAAAACAGGTTGCTTCAAACCCAAAAGGTGACTATAACCCTCTCTTTATTTATGGGGGCGTTGGTCTTGGAAAGACCCATTTAATGCACGCTGTGGGCAATGAGATACTTAAAAACGAGCCAGGAAAAAGAATAGTATATGTCCATTCAGAGAAGTTCGTTTCAGACATGGTAAAAGCACTTCAGCTCGGCGCAATGAATGAGTTTAAGTCATTTTATAGAAATGCAGACGCACTTCTTATCGACGATATACAGTTTTTTGCAGGAAAAGAGCAGTCCCAAGAGGAGTTTTTCCATACATTTAATGCCTTATTGGATAGAAATAATCAAATGATCTTGACTTGTGATAAATACCCCAAAGAAATAGATGGTTTAGAGGAAAGACTTAAGTCAAGACTGGGCTGGGGCCTTCCTGTTGTAATAGACCCACCAGAATTAGAAACAAGGGCAGCAGTATTACTTCAAAAAGCCTCATCTATGGGTGTAGAGATGCCAAATGATTGCGCAATTTACATTGCACAAAGAATACGCTCTAATATTAGAGAGCTTGAAGGAGCCTTGAAAAGGGTGATTGCAAACGCAAGATTTACAAACCAGCCTGTAGATTTAGCCCTAGTAAAAGATGCGCTTAAAGATCTCTTTGTTATATCTGCAAAAATGGTCAGTATAGAAAACATACAAAAAACAGTTGCTGAATATTACAATATTAAGCTTTCTGACCTTTTATCTAAAAGAAGAAGCAGGTCCATTACAAGACCTAGGCAGCTTGCAATGGCTTTAACAAAAGAATTAACAAACCACAGCCTGCCAGAAATAGGCGAGGCTTTTAACGGCAGAGACCACACCACTGTTCTTCATGCGTGTAAAAAAATTGCTGAGCTAAGAAAAGAAAATCCTTCACAAGAAGAGGATTATAGAAACCTAAACAGGGCCCTTACTAATTAATTATGGATTTTTATATTACAAAAGAAGAGGTTGTAAAATCACTTAACTCAACATTAGGTGTTGTTGAAAAAAGACAAACACTACCAATTTTGGCTAATGTTTTATTTGAGGTAGATGAGTCATCTTTAAGGCTTACTGCTACTGACTTAGAGTCAGAAATCTCTACTATATCAACAATATCAAACTTCAAAAGCGGTGGTAAAACAACAGCGCCAGCAAAAAAACTAAGTGAGCTTTGTAGGCTTTTTAGTGATGGTTCGGAGATACACTTCTTTCTCGATGGAGACAACTTAAGAATAGAAACGAATTCTGGAAAATATAATCTAGCCACATTGCCAAGTGAAGATTTTCCTGTTTTTGAGAAGGAGGAGGCTGGAGATTCAATAAATATTACCCCAAAAAACCTCAAATCACTTATTGGCAAAACGTCATTTGCAATGGGCAATCAAGATTGGCGTCATTATTTAAACGGTTTATATTTGTTTGTTGAAGACACCCTGGTAACCAGTGTTGCAACTGATGCTCACAGGCTTGCTATGGCGACATTGCCACTAAACGAAGGGGTGCAGGGACAATTGACGGGCATAGTTCCAAGAAAATCAATTAATGAAATAGGCAAACTCGTAGGTGATAGTTCAGAAAATGTTGTTTTAAGGCTAGGATCAAGCTCAATTATTGTGGATATATCAGGAACAACGTTTGCTAGTAAGCTTATTGAGGGCAAGTTCCCTGACTACGAACAAGTAATTCCCTCTGGTGATAGCTCTACCCTTTCTATCAATAGAAAACTTCTTTCTGAAAGTCTTAGCAGGGTTAGTGTCTTATCAAGTGAAAAGTTCAGAGGAGTTAGAATTGTTACATCTGATAATTCCATCAATATTTCTGCTAACAACCCTGAAAAAGAGCAAGCAGAAGAATCAATATCATGTTCTTATAGCGGAGAGCCCACAGATATAGCATTTAATGTTAACTACATACAAGAAATTCTATCTTCTATTGACGATGATAATGTTGAAATCCACTTTTTTGGGTCTAACAAAAGTTGTTTAATAACAAATCCAGGCTCTGAAAGCTTTAAATATGTCGTGATGCCACTTCTTATTTAAATTATTTAAATTCAATGATCAACAACCTAACACTTAATAATTTTAGGTGCTTTTCCTCTTTAAACATAAATCTTTCACCAGGAGTAAACTTTTTTTATGGAAAAAACGGTTGTGGTAAAACATCCATTCTTGAAGCTATCAATCTATGTTCTAGTGCAAAATCCTTTAAAAGCGGAAACCTCCAGTCTTTAATTTCAATAGGAGAGGAGGCATTTAATATTAAGGGCTATGATTCCACTTCGGGCTACTCTTTAGTCATTACAAAACAACAATCAAAACCAATATCGATATTACTTAATAATACAAAAACAACCACAAGCAATCTCATAAGAGAATTCCCCTCAACATCCATTCACAACAACACCTTTTCTTTTGCTGATGCGCCTCCTGATTTTAGGAGAAAGTTATTAGACAAATCTCTTTTTATTAGCGACAAACAGTTTTCAGAAGTATGGTTTGGCTATTACAGATGTCTTAAACAAAGGAATGCCCTTTTAAAAGCAGGGTCTTTGACAAACATTGAGCCCTGGGAAAACAAACTTTCAGACCTTGGTGAAGAACTAACAAAACAAAGAAAACTTTTTTTTGATCAAACGCTTTATGAATTAACAGATTTAGTAAAGAGTTTAGATAAAACACCCTCAACAGAATTCTTAGTTAACATAGATGTTAGTTTTTATCCTGGGTGGGAGACCGACCTTAATTTATCAGATTTATTTATAAACAATCGTTATGCAGACCTCAGGCGAAAGTCGACTACAAAAGGGCCACATAAAGCAGACATAAGGTTTCTTATCAAAGGCATAGAAGCCAAGCAAATACTTTCAAGAGGAGAACAAAAACTTTTTTCTATTTTATGGTGTTGTGCGCAACACGAGGTGCTAAGAAAACACTATGGCATCAATGCGGTATTAATAATAGACGATATTAAATCTGAGCTAGACGACAATACATTTAAGGTCTTTTTAAACCTCCTTGATTTTTTAAACAATCAGATTATTTTTTCCTGTATAGATGATCATTTTAGTAGTAAAATAGATGCTGATTTTAGAGAATTTAAAAAGTTCCACGTGGAACAATTAAAATAAAAATTTATGCCAAAAAAAGCAGAAGAAGCCACCTACGACTCATCAAATATTCAGGTTTTAAAAGGGCTTGAAGCGGTTAAAAAAAGACCCGGCATGTACATAGGTGATACAGATGATGGCTCTGGTCTTCATCATATGGTTTTTGAAGTACTTGATAATTGTATTGATGAAGCAATGGCTGGTCACTGCTCTGATATAAATGTAATTATTAACAAAGATGAGTCTGTTACAGTCAAGGATAATGGAAGAGGCGTCCCTGTGGATGTTCATAAAGACGAGGGCATATCAGCTGCGGAGCTAATTTTAACTACCCTTCACTCAGGCGGTAAGTTTGATGATAATAGTTATAAAGTTTCTGGTGGCCTCCATGGTGTTGGTGTCTCTGTTGTTAATGCATTATCTGATAGGCTTATTCTTAAAGTATGCAGAGATGGCGGTGAATACTTTCAAGAGTATAAGCACGGAGTACCACTTGCAAAACTAAAAAAGTTGGGCGCTTCCAAAGAAACAGGAACAGAAATAACCTTCTATCCATCAAGCACAACCTTCTCCTCAGTAATTTTTGAAATAGATAAGATACACAAAAGAATACAAGAGCTATCTTTTTTAAATGCAGGCGTTTCAATAAATGTTATAGATGAAAGAACTGGCAAATCAAAGAAATTCAAAAATAGCGGCGGTCTTTCGAGTTATGTAACTTACCTAAAAGGCACAAAAAAGCACGTAACAGAAATTTTTGAGTGCTCTGCTACTGAAAATGATGTTGGTGTAGAAATAGCGCTTCAGTGGACAGACTCTTATACTGAGAACGTATTATGTTATACAAATAATATTCCTCAAAAAGATGGCGGGACTCATTTAGCAGGCTTTAGAGGAAGTTTAACTAGAGTTTTAAAAGCGTTTATAAAAAAAGAAAACGCAAAAAAAACCCCAACTGATTTACTGGGTGAGGATGTTAGAGAGGGGATAGTTGCAATAATTTCAGTAAAAGTGCCAGATCCTAAATTTTCTTCACAAACCAAAGAAAAATTAGTTTCATCAGAAGTTGAGAGTGTTGTAAGTACAGTATTTAGTAATCATTTTAATGATTACCTATTAGAAAATCCTAAAGACGCTGCTGGAATATACGCAAAGGTCGCTGAAGCTGCTTTGGCTAGGGAAGCAGCAAGAAAGGCAAGAGAAATGACAAGAAGGAAGGGAGTGCTTGAGATAGCCGGTCTTCCAGGAAAGCTTGCAGACTGTCAAGAAAAGGACCCAACACTATCAGAGATATATATTGTAGAGGGAGACTCCGCTGGAGGCTCAGCAAAACAAGGAAGAAATAGAAAGAATCAAGCTATTCTTCCACTGAAAGGAAAAATTATAAATGTTGAAAAGGCCCGAATAGACAAGGTTCTTGGTTCACAAGAGGTAGGGACACTTATTAAAGCTTTGGGTTGTGGTATAGGCAAAGATGACTTTGATATTGAAAAGCTCAGATATCATAGGATTATTATAATGACAGATGCAGATGTAGACGGGTCGCACATTAGAACCTTGTTATTAACCTTTCTCTACAGGCAAATGTTTGAAATTGTTGAAAGAGGGCACGTATATATAGCTTTACCCCCTTTATACAAAATTACAAAAGGAAAAGAATACGTTTATGCATCTGATGAACAACAAAAAGAAGATGCTGTAGCAGAGTTTTCAAAAAATGGAGGAAGAGGTCTCGAAGTACAAAGATATAAAGGCCTTGGTGAGATGAATCCTGAGCAGCTATGGACAACAACAATGGACCCAGTAGAAAGAAGAATGCAACAAGTAACCATTAATGACGTTCAAGATGCCAATCATTCTTTTGAAATGCTTATGGGAGACGATGTCGAGCCAAGAAGAGAGTTTATTAATGAGAACGCTTTAACAGTAACAGATTTAGATATTTAATTTATTTCTTCGTAGGTATTTTTAATCCATTCATACGATTCATTGGTAATTTCTTTTGCATCAGAGCCCTTAATTGGAGCCCCTATTCTAACTGTTATAACCCCTGGCTCTTTTATAAATTTCTTATTTATCCAATACCTGCCGGAGTTATGACATATAGGAATCACGCTTGCGGCGCTCATTGCCGAGAGAAGACCACAACTATTTGCAAATGTTTGTATGCCTTTCTCTGGAGATATTCTGGTGCCCTCAGGAAATAATACAACTGAGTAGCCCTCGTTTATTCTTTCAACGCCTTTTTTTATAACTTTTTTAAGGCTACTAAATTTATTTGCTCTATTTAATGTAATAGGCCTCATACATCTGAGGGCCCAGCCAAAAAATGGAATAAGCAACAGCTCTCTTTTAACTATGCTTGTATTAGGAATAATTAATGTTTGTATGAATAGTGACTCCCACTGCCCTTGATGATTTGAAACAACCACGCAAGGTTCATTTGGAATATTAGATAGCCCTTCAACTTTCCATGAAATACCACAAAAGAATTTTAAGGTAAGCAATAAAAACTTTATCCAAAAAGATGCAAAATATTGTAATTTTTTTGTAGTTACAAAAGGCCTTAATATCATTATTGATATACATATCAATATTAGACTAATGTAGAAAACTATATTAAATAGAAGACTACCAAATAATCTCATTAATTAACTATTAATTTTCTGAAGAAGATAGCTCTGAAGATCTGCGATTGCCACAACCTCTTGTTCCATAGAATCTCTATCACGCACAGTGGCTGTTTTATTTTCCAAGCTATCAAAATCAATTGTTATACACAAAGGAGTTCCAATTTCATCATGACGTCTATAGCCTTTTCCAATATTGCCGGTATTCTCTAGAATAATTCTACCCAGGTTTAGTTTCTGCAATGAATTTTTAACCTCACTAGCAAGAGTCACAAGCTCCTCGTTATTCTTTTTAAGCGGTATCACGGCGGCTTTGATAGGTGAAAGATGAGGTTTTAGCTTTAAAACTGTTCTCTCTTTACCATTTTCCAGTTGCTCAACGTTATAGGCTTCATTCATTATTGCCAATATACCTCTCTCAACACCTGCTGAGGGCTCAATAACATAGGGAACAACCCATTCATTTGTATTTTGATCTTGTATAGCCAATCTAGTATTTGATGAGTTATTTTTCATTACATTTGCAGTAATATTAAGTTCATCTTGTTTTTTAGAATGCGAGCCTAAATCAAAATCTGTTCTATTTGCTATGCCCTCTAGCTCTTCTAAGCCATGAGGAAATTTATACATCACATCTATTGTTCCTTTAGAGTAATGTGCTAATTCATCTTTTGGAACATCATATAGTTCGATATTTTCTGATGAAACGCCTTGTTGCTCCCACCATAATAGCCGCATATCAACCCACTTCTTATGCCATTCCTCATCAGTTCCTGGCATAACAAAGAACTCAAGCTCCATTTGTTCAAATTCTCTAACTCTAAAGATGAAGTTTCTAGGGGTAATTTCATTTCTAAAGGCTTTTCCAATTTGGGCTATTCCAAATGGTAAAGATTTTGAAGAAGAGTCAACAACATTTTTAAAATTCGTAAAAATTGACTGAGCTGTTTCAGGCCTTAAATATCCAAATGTTTCCCCATCATCAATTGGACCTATATTTGTTTTAAACATCAAGTTAAATGGTCTGGGTTCAGTTAGGTCTGAAGATCCACAGCCAGGGCACTTATTATCTTCAAGTAAATCACTTCTCCACCTTGATTTACAGGATTTACAATCAACCATTGGGTCAGAAAATGTATCTTCATGTCCTGAATATCTTAAAACTGTAGGATTTGATAAAATTGCAGCATCTAAGCCTTCAATATTATCATTTTCATAGATCATTGAGCTCCACCATGCTTGTTTTAGGTTGTTTTTAAGCTCAACACCAAGTGGGCCAAAATCATACATTCCTTGCATGCCGCCATAAATTTCACCTGATTGAAAAATAAAACCCCTTCTTTTACAAAGAGAAACTAGGTCATCCATATTTTTTGCAGTCAATTCAATCTCCTTTTGTTTAAAAAGCAACAAATGTTCTTTTTAGTGATATTGTAATTTATATCAAATAAACCTATATTGTGTTAAATCATTAATGATTATATATCAATCAGAGTATATTCAAGCACTATGAAAGCTTTATTTTATTTATTCACAATCACTCCTATAGTATTAATTAGGTGTGTGGTTGTTCTATTTATAGGATTACGGCTACATAAATATAGTGAAATTTATAGAGTAACTCTAATTAATATTAATCTATGTTATCCAGAACTTAATGATGATCAAAAAATCAGACTAGCAAATGAGAGTGTTATCGAGACAATTGTAAGTGGATACGAATCTATGATTTCTTGGTCTCGGCCAATTTTCAAAGCAGGCAAAAATATTTATAAAATAGAAAATAATTTTCTAATGACCCGTAATATTGAAAATAAAAATGGATTGATTGTAATAGCAATTCATAATCGTAGTGTTGACATGTTGCTTAAGTGGATCAATTCAAAAACAAAAACCACCACCCTGTATAAAAAAATAAAAAATAAAACTCTAGATAACTTTGTAAGGAAAGAGCGAGAAAATGATGGAAGTAAAACTTATGAAACAAGTATGAATGGAGTTAGAAAAATATATAAATCATTGCTTTCGAATCAAGTGATTTGCCTTGCAGCAGATCAAGTTCCCCAAGCAGGAATGGGCGAATATGTAGCGCTGTTTAATAAAGATGCTTATACAACAACCTTAGCCTCATCTCTAGCAGTGAAAACACAAAAGCCAGTAATATTTTGTTGTATGAACTCAAATCATAATAATTTATATATTACAATAAGACCCAATGATGACGATATATATAATGATAGTAAGTGCACACTTTCTATGAATAAAAGTATTGAAAATTTAATTAATATCAACCCAAGAGATTACTCTTGGGAATACAAAAGATTTAAAAAAGCTCGGCCAAAAAATACAGACCCCTATGCTATTTAAAGTTTTACTTACTCCAAAAAGCAGGGGTTAACAATACTAATAAAGTGAAGATTTCCAGTCTTCCTAAAATCATTGCAAAAGATAATATTAATTTACCTGCAGAAGATACAGACTGATAGTTGTTTGATACCTCACCAAGCCCAGGACCAAGATTGTTTAAGCATGCTCCAATTGCAGAGAAAGCAGACTCAAAATCTAATCCTGTAACTAGAAGAGAAAGTAAAAGTATTACAAAAGAAATAACGTATATAGAAAAGAATCCCCAAACAGACGAGGCCACTGAATCGTCAACACTCTTGGTTCCTATTTTCAAACTAATCACCGCATTAGGGTGAATCATTTTTTTAAGAGTTATGTATGCATAATTAATAATGATCAATACTCTCCATGACTTTACACCCCCACCAACTGAGCCTGAACAGGCTCCAACAAAAGCACCAATAAGAAGAAGAAAGCCAATAGATGGTGACCAGCCAGAAGTATCACCAATAGAAAAACCAGTTGTTGTTATTATAGATATGGATTGAAACAGTAGCTGACTTATAGTGGCGTCACTATTGGAAGAAAAGAAATTAATAAAGGCAGTAATAGTAAAAATAAGAATAACTATTGATATAAAGAACCTTAGCTCAGGATCATAAAAGTATTTAAGAGGCTTTTTCATATAAAAAGCAAAGTAATGTAGGGTAAAACTAAGGGCTGATAAAAGCATAAATACCATACATATAATCTCCACAGCCCTATTATTAAAGTAACCTATGCTTAAATCATGCGTAGAGAAGCCACCAATAGAAACAGTGCTTAGGCTGTGAGATATAGCATCGAAGACTGTCATTCCCGCTACAAAATACAGAAAAGCGCATACTAGGGTTAATATTAGATAAATAGCCCATAAAGCCTGAGCAGTCTCCTTGATACGTGGTGTGAGTTTTTGGTCGTTCATTGCTCCAGGTATTTCAGCTTTATAAAGCTGACCACCGCCTATACCAAGTAAAGGCATAACAGCAATTGCTAGAACAATTAAACCCATGCCGCCCATCCATTGAAGAAGCTGTCTATAAAACAATATAGACTGAGGCATGTCGTCTAGCCCAGATAGAACAGTCGCTCCTGTTGTTGTAATACCTGACATAGATTCAAAAAAAGAGTCAACCAGTGACATCCCGCTTAAATAAAATGGAATAGAGCCAGCAATTGAAAGAATTAACCAAAAAAAGGTAATTATTATAAATCCATCACTTTGACTAAGATCTTTTATGGACCCTTTAGTGCAATACCAGCCCAAAAAGCCAAAAGTAAAAACAATGAGGAAAGTTAATACAAATATATCTAGACTTTTGTCCATATAAACCCATGAGACTATCATTGGAAATATAAATGACATGCTGAAAAACATCACAAGGATGCCAAAAAGATTAATTATTGATTTTAGATTCATTGCTAAGACTTAAATAGAGACTCAACTTCGTTCAACAGGTTTTTGTCTGATAAGAAAACAATTAAATGGTCATTAAGAGCAAGCTCTACGCCCGAATTGGGCATTATGACCTCACCATGTCTAATAACAGCACCTATAGAGCAGCCTTCAGGCAAAGGTATTTCCTTGATCGGCTTTCCAAATAAAGGCGATGTATATTCATTCGCATGCACAACCCCCTCTATAGCCTCTGCTCCTAAATCAGTTTTTAAGATAACTTCTTGAGCCACATCACTATCCCTAAGATCTTGGAGAACAGAAGATACAGTAAGGCGATATGGAGCTATATAAATATCAATAAAGCCTGGTACCAGACCAAGATAGGATGGGTTATTTAGAATAATCATAGTTTTCTTGGCGCCCATTTTCTTTGCAAGAAGAGAAGACATAACATTTGTTTCGTCATCGTTGGTTAGGGCGCAAAAAAGATCAATATTTGATATATTTTCGCTTTTTAATAAACTTTCATCAGTTGCAGAGCCACATAGAACTATTGTTTTTTCTAAATCCTTAGATAAAGCACTACATCTATCGCTATTTGAGTCTATTAATTTAACTTTATATGTTTTTTCAAGATCTTTTGCTAAAGAGAAGCCAATCTTACCACCCCCAACTATCATAATTCTTGAGTAGGAGTCTTCATGATTTCTAAACTCTTCTACAATAGCTTCTATATTTGCTTCTGAAGATATGAAATATACCTCATCCCCTTCTTTAATAACCGTATCTCCTTCAGGGATAAAAGGCTTACCTTTTCTATATATAGAAGGTATATAGGCATCTACCTCAGGTATGTCATCTTTTATATGCTTAAGCTCTCTTCCAACTAATTTACCTTTCTTTTTTGCTTTTACAGAAACTAGCTTTACTTTACCCTCTGCAAATTCTTCAATTTGCTCTGCTCCTGGGTGCTTAATTAACTCAATTAGGTGAGAGGTAACCTCATTTTCAGGGCTGATTGGTATATCAATAATACCCTCACCAAATATATCCAATTGATCAATATAGGAGTCATCCTTAAATCTACAAATTGTCTTTTTAACTTTGAATACATTTTTAGATATCTGGCAGGCGATAATATTTGCTTCATCATTTGAGGTAACTGCAATTACAATTGTTTCTTCATCTAGGCCAGATTTTTTCAAAGTAGTTATGGAAGAAGCATTTCCTTCAACGCTCATTATGTCTAATTTATCTTCTAAGTCTGATAGTCTATTTTTATTCTCATCAACGATCGACACCTGGTAATTGCTTTTAGACAAATTTCTTGCAAGACTTCCGCCAATACGACCAGCACCAAGAATTACTATTTTCATAAAGAGTAAATTAAACCTCTTTTAATGTAATTAAAAGGTTTCTATAAAAATAATTTTTATTCAAAAAAATTCCTATAGGCATTAAATGCATCAGAACAAGAGATCATTTTTTTTCCAGGAAATTGTAAGTAAGTAATCACTATGGCTTTAGTATCAGTATTTACGTATAATCCTGTTGTATCAAATTTTAATATTTTGCCAGGGTTACCTGAGGAATCAATATCAGATACACACATTTCGCCAATTTTTATTCTTATATTTTTATAAATAAAAGCTGTTCCAGGCCACTCATAATAGGCTCTATGCTTGTTAAAAATATCACCTGCTGGTGAATGAAAGTTTACAAGAGAATCAGCTTTATCAATCTTAGAACAAAAAGATGCGAGGCTATCGTCTTGCCTCTCAAGATTTAATTTATCTGATTTAATTAAACTAATAACATCAGTTAAGTTGTTTATCGCTAATGAGCAAAGATCATTTTCTAGCATTATTTTATTGTGCTTATGCTCAATCTTAAGAGGAAACCTTTTAATAATATTTCCTTCATCTAAACCTTCGCTCATTTTCATAAAAGTAACACCAGTTATTTCATCGCCATTTAATAGAGAGGTTTGAATTGGAGATGCTCCTCTGTATTTTGGGAGCAAAGAATAATGAATATTTACAGGAAATATGTTTGATAATAACAGAAGCCATTTAGGAAGAATTTTCCCATAAGCAGCAACCAAAAGAATGTCGATGTCTAAGGCGCTTATTTCTGATACTAATTGTTTGTCATTTAGGTCATATGGCTTGAATGTTTTTATTTTATTATGATATGCAATATTAGAGACGGGCGACTCTGCAACTATTTTTCCTCTTTTTTGGGGCTTATCTGGCTGAGTTAATACACCAATAACATTTAAACTTGATTCTGCTATGAGATAGTCCAATATTCTTGCTGATGGATCAGGTGTTCCTGCAAACAAAATATTCATTATATTCTCTTAAATACCATTATAATACTGTTAAAATCCTTTAAAATCTGCTAAATTACTTAGATAGCTTCTTTCTAATTCTATCTCTTTTAATTGGGCTTATGTAGTCAACCATGAGCTTGCCCTCTAAATGATCCATTTCATGCTGAATACAAACAGTCAAAAGACCTTCAGGTTGCTCGTGATGGATGTTTCCTTTAAGGTCTTGGTAGGTTAAATCTATCTTATCTGGTCGGGAAATTGTTTCATTAAAACCAGGAACAGATAAACAACCCTCTTCAAATGAAAATAAGGAATGATTGTCTAGTATTTTATATTCAGGATTAACAAAGAACATAGGCTGATCTCTTTCATCGCTAAGATCCATAACAATTAGACGAATATGATGATCTACTTGTGTCGCAGCAAGGCCTATCCCATTGTCTTCGTACATAGTAGCTAGCATGTTTTTTGCTAGTTTTTCTAGACTTTTGTCGAATTTTGTTACTTTTTTTGCAACAGTTCTTAACCTTGGATCAGGAAACTTTAAAATTTTAAGTGTATTTGTTGCCATATATTATTATTTTTCATTATAATTTAACAATTATAATCCACTTATACCAAAACATGACAGATCAAACACAAGTATCAATATTAATGGGCTCCGACTCTGATTTACCAGTTGTAGAGGCTATTTTCCCTATTTTAGACTCTTTTGGAGTTAAATATACTAAAAACGTGCTCTCTGCGCACAGAACTCCACATGAAGTAATGGATCTCATTAAAACTTCAGAAAATGATGGGTGTAAGGTTTTTATAGCTGCTGCTGGAATGGCCGCTCATTTAGCAGGCGCCGTGGCTGCACATACTACAAGGCCAGTAATAGGAATACCAATCGAGTCTGGTGGAATGGGTGGAATAGACTCTTTATTATCAACTGCAATGATGCCTCCAGGGGTCCCTGTTGCTACAGTTGCTGTTGGTAAAAGTGGTGCAAAAAATAGCGCTATACTTGCTGTACAAATTTTAGCAACTTCTGATGAAAATCTTTCATCTAAACTAACTGACTATAAAAATAATATGAGAGACGAAGTGCTAAAAAAAGATAAAGCTCTTAATTCATAATTGTCTTCCAAATCTTTAGATGTAACTCAGTCTATTGATTGGCTTAATAAAGGTAAAATTCTAGCGCATCCAACAGAGGGTGTGTGGGGTTTGGGTTGCAACGCTTTAGATGAGCGCGCATTCAAAAAGATATATAAACTTAAAAAAAGAGAACATAAAAAAAGCTTTATTCTGCTAATAAAATCTTATAAAGCTATCGAGGAGTTCACAGAAAGACTATCTGATGATGAAATAGATTGTTTAAATGAGTATTGGCCTGGACCAGTAACATTTCTTATAAAATACAAAACAAATCTTCCAAAGCATCTCCAAAATAAAACTGGAAAAATTGCTGTAAGAGTAAGTAATCACTTACCTATAAATACTTTATTTAAAGGATTTAATAGTTTATTGGTGTCAACCTCTGCAAACATATCAGGACAAGATAATATTAATGATCCTGAAGAAATTATGTCTACGTTTGATGATGCTGATGTCGCCTATTACAATGAAGCATTAGGCTTGCATAAAAGACCATCTAGAATAATTGATCTTTCTTCAAGAGAAATAATCCGTAATTAAAATGATAAAAAATTTAGAACATATATTTAAAAATTCTCAAGAGAAAATTATAGAATCTTTTTCTAAAGTAGAGAAATCAAATGCGGCGAGAACAACCTTTGATAAATGGAAGAGGCCTGAAGGCGGTGGGGGCCAAACTTTTGTAATTGAGTCAGGTGCATTTTTTGATAACTGCGCAGTTAATTTTTCATCAATTTCTGGAAAAAAACTTCCAAAAGCAGCACTTGGTAATGCTTTAGTAAAGTCATCTAATAATGGATATCAGGCAATGGGACTTTCTGTAATTAGCCACCCAAAAAACCCATATATTCCAACGAGCCATCTCAATATACGGCTTTTTTGTATCCTAGACAGAAATAAAGAGATTAAAGAGTGGTGGGCAGGAGGAGGCTATGATTTGACACCATACATCTCATTTAAATCAGATAATATTAAGTGGCATGATGATGCTAAGGCTTTATTGAATAGTTATAACAAAAGTTTTTATAAAAAATTCTCTAAAAATTGTAATGAATACTTTTTTATTCCTCATAGAAACGAAAGAAGAGGGGTTGGAGGCATATTTTTTGATAATTTTACCCAAATGAATCTAGCCAAGACCACAGAGATGCTATCAAGTATTGCTGATCAATACCTATCTTCTTATATGCATATTGCTAATAAAAGAAAAAAAACAAAATTCAATAAAGAGCAAAAGGATTTTCAGCTACTAAGGAGAGGTAGATACGCTGAATTTAATTTAGTAAATGATAGGGGGACTGCTTTCGGTCTTCAATCAAACGGAAGAATACAATCTATCCTTGCCTCACTTCCAAAAGATGTAAAGTGGTCATATAAAAAAGATAACTCTTACATAAAGATGGAAAAACAACTTTTAAAACATATTAATAGTGATTGGAATGTCTAAGAAGTTTAAGCTGGGTGTTGTTGGCAATCCTATAGAACACTCATTATCACCTTTCATTCATTCTAGATTTGCAAGGCAAGAGAAGATCAATCTTGACTATAAAGCCCACAAGGTAGATCTAGAAAAATTTAATAGCTTTGTAAGCGATTTTTTTTCTGATCCTTTGGCAAAAGGACTAAATATTACATTACCATTTAAAAGTGAGGCCGCCTCACTAGATGGGAGCATCTCTCCTGAAGCCAAACAAATCAATGCTGTAAACACAATTTCAATAAAGAATAAAAAATATGTACTTGATTCTACTGATGGCACTGGATTCATAGAGGACTTGCAATCTAAAAAAATAAGTTTAAAAAATAAGAATGTGCTTTTGATTGGAGCAGGAGCAGCCATTGAAAGCATTCTTTATAGAATAATTTTTGAAAAACCTCGTTCAATTTCGATAAAAAATAGAACTATTGAAAAAGCTATTTATCTAAAAGATAAATATTCTAATTATGGCTCAATAAATCTAATGACAAACTTTGAAGAGCCATACGATGTAATAATTAATGGAAGTTCCGCAGGGCTTACAGGTAACTTTTTAAACCCTGGCGAGCTAAATCTTTCTGAAAAACCTTATTTCTATGATTTAAATTATTCACTCGACGAGACTCCTTTTTGTAATTGGGCTTTAGAGTATTCAGAAAATGTTTATGATGGAACTGGCATGTTGGTTAATCAAGCCGCACAATCATTTAAAAAATGGTTTGGTGTATTGCCTTCAGTTTTTGAAGTAATAACAGAGCTTCAGGATTTAAAAAATGAGTAAATTTATTCAGTTTATAGCAGGGGCTGTTTGCCCATCATGTAAGGCTCAAGATACTATTGCCATTAATCCAGACGATGACTTAATTTATTGTGTTAAATGTGATTTTAAAGAAAATAGACCTGTCTTAAAAACAAAAAATAATAAGTCTATTAATGTTATTAATATTGAAGATTACAAAGCCAGCAAAAGCTAGTAAAACAAGCAACAAAAAGATATCATATGCACCAAATTTTATGGGGCAATTTTTTGTTTTAATTATATAAATACCTTATAATAGATTATAAGGGAATTTTATTTCTATACACACTTTCACAGGACACACATAAATGTTACTTAAATATTTAACAAAATTTCATCACATTACTATTGCAGCAGTGCTTTTAGTTGCTAGTCCAATCAAAGCAGACTGGTTTGCACTCAATATGACAAGAGGAATTACAGATATTAGTAATGAAGTCTTTGAATTACATATGTTAATTTTCTGGATTTGTGTTGCTATTGGCGTTGTAGTTTTCGCTGTTATGTTTTACTCAATGTATGCTCATACTAAAAAGAAAAATCCAGTTGCAGCAACCTTTCATGAAAGCACTAAAGTTGAGATTGCTTGGACAATCATTCCATTTTTAATTTTAATCGCGATGGCTATACCTGCCTCTAAGACCCTAGTAAAGATTTATGATGACGAGGCTGGCGACATAAACATTCAGGTAACTGGTTATCAGTGGAAGTGGCAATATAATTACCTAGAAGACGATATTAGTTTTTTTGCTAATCTATCTACAGATCTTGATGAAATTTATAATCTTGTTCCAAAGGGAGAAAACTATCTTCAGGAAGTTGATGAGATGGTTCTAATCCCAGTTGGAAAAAAAGTTAGGTTTTTAATAACAGCTAACGATGTTATACATTCTTGGTGGATGCCTGATTTTGCTATTAAGCAGGATGCAATTCCTGGATTTGTTAATACAGCATGGACCCAAGTCGATGTTCCTGGGATTTATAGAGGAAAGTGCACAGAGTTATGTGGTAAAAATCATGGGTTTATGCCAATAGTTGTTAAGGCTGTTGAGCAAGACGAATATGATCAGTGGGTCTCTGACAAAAAAGATGTTGCAATGAAGCTTGCTGAACTAACAACTAAAGATTGGTCAACTCAAGAGTTAGTTGAAAGGGGTGAAGATGTATATGCACTTAATTGTGTTTCATGTCACCTACCAAATGGTGAAGGGATACAAGGAATCTTCCCTGCTCTTGCAGGAAGCGATATAGCTTTAAATAACAAAGAAAGACATATAGAGATATTAATGGAAGGAGTTCAAGGCGCTGCAATGAATTCATTTAGCTATTTATCAGAGGTTGAGTTGGCTGCTGTAATCACATATACAAGACAATCCTGGGGCAATGCTGAAAATGGAGACGGTGAAATAGTTATTCCTAAAGACATAGTTGATTATAAACAACCAAAAATTTAAAGAAGAGGATAAAAAATATGAGCGCAGTTATAGAGAATCATCATGACGATCACCACCACGGGCCTGCCAAAGGTTTAACAAGGTGGTTATACACAACCAATCATAAAGATATAGGTACTTTATATTTATGGTT
Organism: uncultured Gammaproteobacteria bacterium; assembly: GCA_964469915.1. GTDB lineage: Bacteria > Pseudomonadota > Gammaproteobacteria > Magnimaribacterales > D2472 > SCGC-AAA076-P13. Next base: position 15,984 of record CAYXZT010000002.1, on the reverse strand, counting down.
TAGTTTTGCAATGTTCTTAATTGGCGGAGCTATGGCTATGGTAATCAGGGCTGAATTATTTCAACCTGGAATGCAGATAGTAGAGCCTGAGTTTTATAACCAGATGATCACCCTTCATGGATTAATAATGATATTTGGTGGAGTTATGCCAGCATTTGTTGGCTTAGCGAATTGGCTTGTTCCAATGATGATTGGAGCGCCTGATATGGCATTACCTAGAATGAATAATCTAAGCTTTTGGATTCTTCCTTTTGCTTTCTTTATATTGCTTTCTTCTCTATTTATGGAAGGCGGAGCTCCTAACTTCGGTTGGACGTTCTACGCACCACTATCTACAACATATGCACCACCAAGCGTAACTTTCTTCATTTTCTCTGTTCATATTATGGGAGCTTCATCAATCATGGGAGCTATTAATGTGGTCGTAACAATTATGAACATGAGAGCTCCTGGTGTTGGATTAATGAAAATGCCATTATTTGTTTGGTCTTGGTTGATAACTGCATATCTACTAATAGCAGTAATGCCAGTTCTTGCCGGGGCTGTAACTATGATGTTAATGGATATACATTTTGGCACTAGTTTCTTTAATGCAGCTGGCGGAGGCGACCCAGTTCTATTCCAGCATATTTTCTGGTTCTTTGGACACCCAGAGGTATATATAATGATATTGCCTGCTTTTGGTATCGTATCTCATATTATTGAAACTTTCTCTAGGAAACAATTATTTGGTTACTCATCAATGGTATGGGCAATGTTATCAATAGCAATCCTGTCATTTGTAGTATGGGCTCATCATATGTTTACAGTTGGCTTGCCTCTTGCTGCTGAATTATTCTTTATGTGGGCAACTATGCTCATAGCAGTTCCGACAGGAGTAAAAGTATTTAATTGGATTGCAACAATGTTTAGAGGCTCTATTACTTTCGAGACTCCTATGCTATTTGCTTGTGCATTTGTTGTTCTATTTACGATGGGTGGTTTCTCAGGTTTGATGTTAGCTATAACCCCTGCTGACTTTCAATATCATGACACTTATTTTGTTGTTGCGCATTTTCATTATGTTCTTGTGCCCGGAGCTATATTTTCAATAATGGCTGCAGTTTACTACTGGATACCAAAATGGTGCGGCAATATGTACGATGAAAGATTAGGTAAGTTACATTTCTGGCTTTCCTTCATTGGAGTCAATGTAACTTTCTTCCCACAACACTTTATAGGTTTGGCAGGCATGCCGAGAAGATATCCTGACTATGCTCTTCAATTTGCTGACTGGAACATGGTGTCAACTGTTGGTGCATTCTTGTTTGGAGTTTCTCAAATCCTATTCTTATTTATTGTTGTAAAAACAGTAATGGGTGGCAAGAAAGCTACTGGTCAAGTTTGGGAAGGAGCAAGAGGTCTTGAGTGGACTGTTGCATCTCCAGCTCCTTATCACACATTTACTACTCCACCAAAGATAGATTAATGAACCCAGAAGCTAAAAAGACACTCAGGAAATTGGTTATTGCAGTTCCCCTTATGTTTGCTTTTGGTTTTGCACTAGTTCCTTTGTATGACGTTTTCTGTGAAGTGACAGGGATTAATGGGAAAGTATTTCAATCTGATTATGAAGATGACCTATTAACAGAAGATGGCAGACCTTTGGCCATTCAGTTTATTTCAACAAATAATGAAAATATGCCATGGGTATTCGAGCCTTCTGAAGAAGTTATGAAAATCACTACTGGTGAATATTACACAGCAACATTTTATGTAAAGAATACTACAAACAAAAAGATGGTTGCACAGGCTGTTCCAAGTGTGGCCCCTTCTAACGCAGCAGCACATTTAAAGAAATTAGAATGTTTTTGCTTCGAACAACAAGAGCTTATGCCAGGTGAAGAAGCCCTTCTTCCTGTAAAGCTTCTTGTATCAAACGAACTTCCTGAAAATATTAAAAATATTATCATGTCATACACTATTTTTGACATTACAGATTACAATGATGAGCCTATGGCCAGTCATGAAATGAATATGGAGCATTAGATAACAATATGAGCACACAAAATTATTACGTACCAGATCAAAGCAGATTCCCAATATTTATGGCGGTATCTTTATTTCTGTTAGTTATGGGAGCCTCTAGCACAATTAATAATTTAGGAAATGCTGAAAGTAATTCTGTCTACATTCTATATGCAGGATTCGCAAGTTTATTTACTACGCTATTTTTTTGGTTCAGACAGGTCATTAAAGAGCATTTGGCTGGTTTAGACAGCAACCAATTAAAAACATCATATGTATATGGAATGGCATGGTTTATTTTTTCTGAAGTTATGTTTTTTGCTGCATTTTTTGGTGCCCTTTTTTATGTAAGAAGTTTTGCAGTTCCATGGCTCGGTGGCGAGGGTGAAAAAGGAATCGGTGTTGCTGCATTAGATTTATGGGATGGTTTTGAATCAGCATGGCCTTTAATTGAAACTCCAGATAAAGGAGCAGCATATGACCTTGCAAAAAAAAGTATGGCTTGGCCAGGCTGGGGTCACGCACTTGAGTGGTTGCCATTATGGAACACTATCGTTCTTCTAAGCTCCAGTGTTACTGTGCATTTTGCACATGTTGGTCTTAAAAATGGTAATAGAAAGAAGTTTAATATTTTCTTAGGTATCACTGTTGCCCTAGCTTTAATTTTTGTTGGATTGCAGGCTGCTGAGTATCATGAAGCTTATGTCAAGTATGGTTTGACTCTTAATTCAGGTATTTATGGATCTACTTTCTTTATGTTAACTGGTTTCCATGGATTTCATGTCATGATGGGCGGATTAATGCTTGCAATTATGTTGGCTAGATCGGTATTTGCAGGACATTTCGAAGATCACGATCATTTTGGTTTTGAAGCAGCATCATGGTACTGGCATTTTGTAGACGTTGTTTGGGTAATGTTGTTTTTGTTTGTTTATATACTGTAACTAAGACCCGTCCCAAGGGACAGAATTTCCTAGTTCACCAGTTATAAGACCAATCGTTACTAGTACTACTAATATGACAGCTAAGGCGACCCTGAAACCAAGACTATAAGCAGTTCTCTTACTTTCAGTTTTGCCTTGGTCAACTATTAAGAAATATAGAGCACTTGCAAGTGACACCATAATTAGAAATACATCGATATAAATTAAAGTCTTAATCATCGATAATATTTTAAAACAGTTAACATTTTATAGATATGAAAAGAAGAGAATTTAATCCAGGAAAAAAAGTTACAGTCTTTTTCATATTTTTTGCATGTATTTTTTTTGCTCTCGGATTATGGCAAATTGAAAGAGGACAGGCAAAAAGTAAGATAATTGCACAATTTAATAGCAACTTAAAAGAAGAGCCTTCATATTTATCGCAAACATCTATGAAATGGGATAGGGTGTTTGTTGATGGCACATGGCATAGCGCTGAGCAAGTATTAATAGATAATGTAATTAATAATGGCATAGCTGGGTATAAGGTTTTAACACCGCTGAAAATTAGTGATTCTGATAAGTTTGTGCTTGTTGACCGTGGCTGGATACCTCAAAAAGAATTTAGGAATGATTTACCAAATATAGACATTCAAGATTCGTCGGTTCGAGTAAGAGGTATTCTAGAGAATCCTGAGCTTGGCTTTGTTCTCTCAGACAACTTGCTAACAGAGACTTGGCCAAAAGTATCACAAACAAAAAACATTGATGTTATTAGAAAAGCATATGATAAAGATCTCTTGCCTTTCATTTTGGTAGCAGAGCCTGTGTTAAGAGAGAGCCTAGAACATATTAGGATCGTTCCTTCAACTATGATGCCTGTGAAACACTATGGATATTCAGCACAATGGTTCACAATGTGGCTTGCAATTTGTTTAATGTATATATGGATAGGATTTAAAAGAAATGAAGAATAAAATATTTTTAGCAATAATTTTACTAACACCAATTTTGGTAGTTACCATTTCTTCCTTGTATTTTTCTTATGGCTATTCACCTGATGGCACAAAAAATAATGGTATTTTTTTCAAATCCTATTTCAACTTTGATCAGTTTAATCAAAATAATGATGAGCAGATGATTGAATTTGAAGATGGTAAATGGGTAATGGCTGTATATATAACAGACCCTCAAAAATCAGCTAACTCTCTGTATCTTATGCGCCAGCTAAATGTTGCTCTTAATAGAGATATCAACAGAGTAAAAAGAGTAGCATTTTATAGCAATGAATTAATTAGGGATTCAGTAGACGAACTTATCAATCAGTATCCCAGAACAGAGTTAGTGAATGATAAGAATGGTGTTTTACTTAATGTGTTACAGAAAAACTCTGATGCTAATATAACTGAGCAAAACCCTATTTTTATAATTGATCCATACGGAAGGGCTGTGATGTATTTTGAAACTTCTACAGATCCGAAGAAAATATTAAAAGATTTAAAGGTATTAATTTAATGAATAACATAAAAAACTTATCACTTTTTGGCGTTTGTCTTGCATTTGTAGTTATCGCTCTTGGGGCGTGGACCAGGCTTGTTGATGCTGGATTGGGATGTCCTGATTGGCCTGGGTGCTATGGCTTTATAGTCTTTCCAACAAATGAAATGGAAATTGCTGTTGCAGAAAGCAGGTTCCCAATGTATCCATACGACATAAATAAAGCCATCCCTGAAGTTGTTCACAGATACTTTGCTGCAACATTGGGCTTTTTTGCAATCGTATTGGCTTATCTCTCTTTCAAGCAAAATGAAAATAAAAGAATTAGATACTGGGCAGTTGGACTTTTAATATTTATTTGTTGCCAAGGCCTATTCGGGTACCTAACAGTTAGCTTAAAACTTCTTCCAATAATTGTTACTGGTCATCTATTTGGAGGCTTTACTACACTAACATTATTCTTCTTTATATTCCTTATGGCAGGAAATTTTGAACTCTTAAACAAAATGAGAATACCTAACTTGAAATTTATTGCAGGCTTGGCATTTTTTGTTTTAATTTTTCAGATATTTCTAGGCGTATGGACAAGTACAAACTATGCATCTTTAGCATGTGCAGATTTTCCTACATGTCAGGGAAGTTACTTTCCAGAAATGGATTTTAAAAATGGATTTAATTTGAACCAAGAAGTTGGACCAAATTATCTTTATGGCTTGCTCGACAACCCATCAAGAGTAGCTGTACATTATTCTCATAGGGTTTCTGCAATTCTAGTAACTATTGTTTTTCTTATTTTAATGTCCAAACTTTGGTTTTCTAATGCAGCTCCATTAGCATCAACATTAGGTATCTTACTTCTCACACAGATTAGTCTAGGAATAATAAATGTTGTTTATGTATTGCCATTGTATGTAGCGATTGCTCATAATCTTATAGCTGCAACACTCTTACTTACTGTATTTACAATAAACTATCTTGCTTGGAAAAAATGAATTTAATTAAAAGCTATTACCTATTATGTAAGCCAAATGTGGTTTATATGATGTTGATTTGCGCATTTGTAGGGATGCTGCTAGCCGAAGATTCAGTGACCTCTATCTCGAAAATTTGTATTGCTCTTTTTGGGATAGCGCTTTGTTCAGGTTCAGCCGCAGCAATAAATCAAGTTATAGATAGAAAAGCAGATGCTGCAATGACAAGGACAGATCAAAGGCCCTTACCACAGGGAGAGCTGAGCGCTTTTCATGCATCCTGCTTTGCGTTTGTTATAGGTGTGCTTGGAGCTTTAATTTTATATTTCTTTATTAATACTCTTACTATGGTTCTTACCCTGGCATCTTTGATTGGCTATGCCTTTATTTATACTGTTTATTTGAAGAGAGCTACTCCACAGAATATAGTAATTGGAGGTCTTGCTGGAGCCGCGCCACCATTGCTAGGGTGGGCATCAATAAGTAACAGCATAGACCCTTATGCTCTTCTATTAGTATTAATCATATTTGTTTGGACGCCTCCTCATTTTTGGGCACTAGCTATTTATCGAAAAGAAGAATATGCAAAGGAATCAATTCCTATGCTTCCAGTAACACATGGTGTGGCTTTTACGAAACTCCAAATTGTTTTATACACGATTATTTTATTTATCGTAAGCATTCTCCCATATGTAGTTCTTATGTCTGGTGAAATCTATTTAGTATCTTCAGTGATACTTAGCTCAATATTTTTATATTATTCTATAAAGCTTTACATCACTGATGATGACTCTATTGCCATGAAGACCTTTAATTTTTCAATTTATTATATCTTTTTAATTTTTATAGCTTTACTTGCTGATCATTATTTAATTTCATGAAACCTATAAACAAAAACTTATTCTTAATATCAATTTTTATAATCACTGTAATGAGCTTGTTTATAAACAAACTTACAACACCAAGGACTCTCAGCAATAATGAGCTGCTTGTAAACGGCTTGTTCCTTTTTGAAAAGCCAAAACAAATATCAGATTTTGAATTCTTTTCATCTAATAATAGGTCATTCACTAAAGAAGATTTGCTTGGAAAGTGGACAGTAATGTATTTTGGGTTTTCAAGATGCCCAGATGAATGCCCAACAACAATGTATGAGCTTTCTAAGCTAGTCAAAATTCTAAGAGACAAAAATTATAATTTAGATAACAAGCAATGGGTTTTAGTTACGATTGACCCTGAAAGAGATTCACCTGAAGATATAGATAAATATGCAAAAGGATTTGATGATGATTTTATGGGTGTTAGTAATGAGAGGCCAATGCTCTTAAATCTGGCTACTCAGCTTTCTGTAAATAATGTTATGCCAAGCTCAAACCACAACATGGATCATTCCCACTTAGACAATCATGTAAACAGCATTATTTTGTTAAATCCTAAAGGTGAGTATGCCGGTCTTTTCAGGCCCCCATTTAGCACCTCAAGACTCTCCTTGACCTATCAGTCAGTTACGCAGGACTAAAAGTTAATTACAACTTTTCCTTTTGCTTTTCTATCTTTTAGGTGAGCAATGGCGTCAGCAGAAGTCTCTAGGGTGAATTTATCAGTAGCCTCTGGATTAATTTTTCCTTCTGCAAACATTGTAAAAAGCTCTTCAAAGTTTTTCTGATTTTCTGCAGGAAACATACCTGCCCAAGCGCCCCAAAAAACACCGATTATTTGACAGCCTTTTAGTAGTGTTAAGTTTAGTGGCATCTTAGGTATCTGATCAGCTCCAGCAGCAAAACCAATCACAAGGTATCTTCCTTCCCAGGCTATTGACCTTAAACATGGCTCAGCGTAGCTTCCTCCAACAGGATCATAGATAACATTAGGGCCCATTCCCCCAGTTAACTCCTTTACCTTATTTGAAAGTTCTTTTTGCTGATCTCTGTCAAGATTACCTGATGGGTAAACAAAGCCCTCATCAGCCCCATTCGCCATACATATATCAACTTTTTCTTGGGTTGAAGCTGCTGCTATAACTTTAGCACCCATTGCCTTTCCTAACTGTACAGTTGCTAGACCAACACCACCTGATGCACCAAGAACCAATAGAGTTTCTCCAGGTTGAATATTTGCTCTTTGTTTTAAAGCATAAATAGATGTTCCATATGTAACTGATAATGCTGCAGCAATTTCAAAATCCATTTCCTCTGGTATTGGCCTCAACATAGATTGATGTGCAAGAATTTTCTCAGAAATACCGCCCACGCCTGTTGCAGCAAAAACCTTATCGCCGACTGCATAATCTGAAACTCCTTCACCAACTTCAGTAACAATTCCTGCAGATTCACCACCAGGAACAAAAGGTAATGGCGGTTGGAATTGATAAAGGCCTTGAATCATTAATACGTCGGGAAAGTTTACACTAGCAGACTTAACATCAATAATTACATGTTCTGCTGATATCTCAGGGTCTGGAATATCATTTAATTGAAGTTTTTCTGGACCGCCTAATTCTACACATTGTAAAGCTTTCATTTTTTCCCCTGTTTAAAAATTTTTATTGTACGATGACAAGAAATCATTGATGTCATCAATTGTATCACTTGGAATCTTATCAAACTTTACCCAAGATTCCTCTGCTTCGTTTATAAAAGGTGTCATATCTGCATTTTTAATATTCAACATTTCTAAGTGATTTTTTTTTGCTAGCTCAACCCCTGCATCATGAAAAGAACGTGATGGATTGAAAGTATTTTTTTTGAAATTTAGGCTCTTTAAAGCTATCTCATGGTCGTTACCTTTAAGCATTTTGGCAATACTATTAAGTTCACTAATAATATTTGCTCTTGCATCACTTATCGACTCCTGTTTTCCATTAAAAAGAACTTTTGTATTACTATTTCTGCCATTTTTAATAGCTGCTTGGTCATTAGCATTTATACTCTCAAGTTCTAAATCATTAATTTCTGGACTTTCTTTAATAAGACAATACAGAAGTATTAGATCTAGTATTCGAATTTGATCTTTTGAGATGCCTGTCACTTCGTTGGGGGACAGGTCTATTCCTCTTACTTCGACATACTTAATACCCTCACTTTTTAAGACATCATGAGGCCTAATATCCCCACTTGTCGCTCTCTTTGGCCTTATGCAGTCATATAACTCATTCTCAATTTGTAGTATTCCGTCAGATATTTGGTCGTAAAGACCATCGAGACCCTTCTTGTTAAATTTAGCAAATTCAGGATAAGGTTTTACGATTGCCTCCTTAATTTGCTCAAGAAAAGATTCTAAATCATTGTAATGGATATTTAAGTTCTCTTGAGCAGAACTCTTATACCCAATCTCACTCATTCTTAGAGAGGTTGCATTTTTTTTATATAAATCTGTTTCATTTAATTTATCAAGATCATTTTTTCTATTGTTTACGAAAGATTTATCAACAATAGACGACTCGCCAAACTCAGTTAAGACAAACCAAAAAAGTCTTTTAAAATTTCTTATAAGACCTAGGTACGCAGAATTTTTATCTTGTTGGGATTTAGATTGCAATAAGAGGCTAATTGAATCCTCAGATAAAGAAAAATTAAAGTGTATCCCTGAAACACATTGCATAGTTTTTCCATATCTTGCAGCAAGGCCTTTTCGATATACATACTTAAGATTACCCGCCTTATTATTGGCATATGTGGCTATATTTATTTTTGACTCGCTCTTAATTCGAGGAGGGATTGAGAAAGGCCAAAGAAGCTCGTTATCTAAGCTCTTATTAATGAATACATGAAGACCTAATAAATGATTATAAAGATCATCAACATTAGTAAAAACTGGAGTAACAATTTCCACCAAGGCTTCTGCAAAGTCAGTTGTTATAGATGGATTCGTAAAAGAAGATCCCAAAAGTCTTGGGTGTTTTTTTTCAGAGATATCGCCATCTTGGTTTATTCGCAGGGATTCTTTTTCAATACCCCTCTCAATTTCAAGGTTTTCAAAAAAGCCTATATCTTTTAGTTCATTTATTTTTTTAGCGAATTCCACATGGGTATCTTAAAGCCTAGGACCAGCAGATACAATTTCTTCATCAACTTTGAATTTCTCAAAATTATTTTGGAATTTAATCACAAGTTCATGAAGATATTTATTATATTCTTCCTTGTCTTCCCATGTATCTATTGGATTGAGCAGCTGAGTATCAACCCCATCTAGTGCTAGAGGAACATCTAAATTTAAGCCAGGTATGTTTTGTGTAGCTACTCCATTCAATTCGCCATTTTGAATGGCATTAACAACTCTTCTTGTGGTTGGTATTGCGAATCTTGAGCCTTTTCCAAAAGGTCCTCCAGTCCAGCCAGTATTAACTAAAAACACTTTAGACCCAAAAGACTCAATCCTTTTCATTAGAAGATCTGCATACTCTCCTGCCGGCCTCGGAAAAAATGGCGCACCGAAACAAGTAGAGAAAGTTGACTCAATTGATGCGCTAGAGCCCATCTCCGTAGACCCAACTTTAGCTGTATAGCCACTTAAAAAATGATATGCAGCAGCCTCTTTTGAGAGGATAGAAACAGGAGGAATCAACCCTGTTAAATCACAGGTTAAAAATATTACTGTCTCTGGTTCGCCTGCAGCATTTGAAGGGATAGCATTATCAATATGCGTTCGTGGGTAACAGCATCTTCCATTCTCTGAAAGCGATGTATTGTAATAGTCAGGCACTCCTTCAGCATCTAAATATACATTTTCAATTACACTGCCGTGTTTTATTGCCTTGAATATAACCGGTTCATTTTCTTCAGACAAATCTATTGTTTTTGCATAACAGCCGCCCTCAAAATTGAAGACAGAACCAACACCCCAGCCATGTTCATCATCTCCAATTAATGAGCATGTTGGATCAGCAGACAATGTTGTTTTTCCAGTGCCAGAAAGACCAAAGAATAAGGCAACCTTACCATCAGCATTTACATTCGCAGAACAATGCATTGGCAGTACATCCTTTTCAGGTAATAAAAAGTTTTGTGCAGAGAACATCGATTTTTTCATTTCGCCTGCATACTTCATTCCTGCAAGCAAAACTTTTCTTTGTGCAAAATTTATAATCACACACCCATCAGAGTTCGTACCATCAACTTCAGGATCACATTCAAAATTTGCTGCGCTTAAAATTTCCCACTTTTGTTTGTTAGATGGATTAAAGCTTTCAGGAACCACAAATATTAGTCTTGCAAATAAACCATGCCAAGCTGTTTCTGTTGTTACTTTGACTGGCAAGTAATGTTCTTCATGGGAACCAACATGAACATCAGATACATATTTTTCTTTTTCGAATAAGTAGGATTCTACTTTATCCCAAAGCTTGTCAAAAACATCTTCTTCGATTGGCTTGTTAATTGAACCCCAATCAATTAAATCAGAGGTTGTTGATTCTTTAACTATAAATCTGTCGTTGGGACTTCTTCCGGTTCTTTCGCCTGTGATTGCAGAAAAGGCACCATTGCTAGCAATAGTACCTTCATTATTAGCAACCGCTTTGAGTATTAGCTCTTCGCTTGAAAGTCTTAACTCATTTTGGCTGTCTGCATTTTTCATATTAATATTTACTATATCTAATAGGGGAGTAAAATTATATAGCCTTTATTTACAAAGTGTTAAATATTTACATTACTTGTAGTGAATTAAAGTTCAAGGCTGCATTTTAGTCAAATAATTAATTATTTGTTGTATTTAAAGGGTTTACAGAGTGTAAATCTTGTAGTTTTATTACAAATTAATAAAAAACTACCTTTTTATAAGCTTTAGCAGTGCTGAAGCAGATATTATTATAAAAAATAACAGACCCCATTCAGCAAAATTAAGTATAAATCTCCAGTTTTCCTCTGCACACGTTGGCCCACCTTTGTATGCATTAGTAATGCCGCCTATAAGCCCAAAATAATCAATTTGAGTTGAAAGAGGCATGCCGCAACTAGTAGCAAGGTTTGCAATTTCTTCTGCACTTAAATTTTGTAGATAGACTTGTTTGCCAGTGATAGCAATACCTGCGATTGCAGAAGCAAGCACAAGCAATCTCGTAACAATATTTATTTTTTTATAAATGAGACCTATCAAGGACCATATTGCTATAAGTCCAAATGCATACCTAGACATGATGCACATTGGACAGGCATCAAGGCCAAGGTAATAGTCCATCAATATAGCTAATAAAATTATTGAAGATGCACCCATAAAACAGGCTAATTCAAAATAGTTTTGATAAACTGTTTTTATAAAGTGTAAAAGTCGCATAAGTAATTTTCTCTTATATGTTATCGAGTAGTATAAAAAAAACTTATGCATAATACATCCAGGTAATCACAATTAAATATGAAAGATAGAATTTTTATCATTGACGGCTCCTCATACTTATACAGGGCATATCATGCAATGCCGCCTTTAACAGCCTCTTCAGGACAGCCAACAGGCGCCATCAAAGGCGTTACTAATATGTTAATGACCCTCAAAAAAGATAGCGAAGGATCACCAATAATCGTAGTTTTCGATGCAAAGGGAAAAACATTTAGGAATGATATATATAAAGACTACAAAGCAAACAGACCTCCAATGCCAGATGATCTCAGGGAACAGCTACAACCATTAAAAGAAATAGTAAGAGCAATTGGATTCCCCTTAATAGAAATAGCCGGGGTTGAGGCTGATGATGTAATTGCAACATTAGTTAAAATAGCAAAAGAAAAAAAATTTAAAACCGTTATATCATCATTGGATAAAGATTTAATGCAGTTAGTTGAAGATCCAATTTCAACAATGATGAACACAATGACTCATCAAATTTTTAATGAAGATAAAGTATTAGAAAAATTTGGTGTTAAACCAAGCCAAATAAGAGATATGCTTGCATTGACTGGTGATACCTCGGACAACATTCCAGGAGTACCAAAAGTAGGTCAAAAAACTGCAGCTAAATGGTTAAATGAGTATGGAAATATTGATGAAATCAAACTCAATGCAGATCATATTAAAGGGGTAGTCGGCGAAAACTTAAGAAGCTCCTTAGGCGATCTTGACCGAAATGTTGAACTTGTATCTTTAAAAAATGATGTTGATCTTGGGATAGACTTTGAAAGCATGCTTGAGCTAAATGCAGATCAAGAGAAGCTAGATAAGCTATTTAGTGAATTAGAGTTTAAAGCTTTAAAGAAGCCGTCTGCAAAATCTAGTTCAGCTGAAGCTTCTGAGCCAACACAAGCAACCTCAGAGAATAAGTTAAAAGTTCAAGGTAATTACGAAACTCTATTCACTAAAGAAGATTTACTGAACTGGGCAAAAAAACTAGATGCTTGTAAGGTTTTTGCAATTGATACCGAAACCGACTCTCTCGATACAGTTACTGCAAATATTGTTGGGATATCCCTTTCTACCGAAGAGGAAACAGGCTGCTATATTCCAATCAATCATAAATATGATGGCTGCCCTAAGCAAATAGATATCAAAGTAATTATAGAAATTCTAGGAAAGTCCATTGAAAAAAATCAACACAAGGCAGTTGGGCAAAACCTTAAATTTGATTTACCAATACTATCAAGACATGGAATTCACTTGGAAAAGTTTTATGCTGACACAATGCTAATGTCATATGTTTTAAATAGCACAGCAACTCGACATGGCATGGATAAGTTGGCTGAATTTTATTTAAATTACACTACAGTTAAATATAAAGATGTAACTGGGACGGCATCGAAGCAGATTAATTTTTCAGCTGTATCAATAGATATTGCATCGAACTATGCAGCAGAAGATGCTGATATTACCTTGAGATTATTTAATAGATTGAATGATCTTTTAAAAGATAAGCCAACTCAAGAAAAGCTTCTTACGGAAATAGAATATCCTCTGGTACATGCTCTATCTAGAATAGAAATGAATGGTGCCAAGGTAGATAAGAATAAGCTAGCAGCTCACTCCAAGGAGCTTTCAAACAAAATTGATGATCTTTCTGAGCAGGCTTTTAAGATTGCTGGAGAAGAGTTCAACTTAGATTCACCAAAACAATTATTAGTAATATTGTATGAAAAACTAAAACTTCCTATTTTAAAGAAAACACCAAAAGGCCAGCCATCTACTAATGAAGAAACCCTCCAAAGGCTTGCAGAGGAATATGAAATACCAAAAATAATTCTTCAATATAGAACTCTCGCAAAGTTAAAATCTACATATACAGATAGTCTAATAAGAATTGAAAACCCAGTAACTAAAAGGATACATACTTCTTATCAGCAAGCAGTCACATCGACCGGCAGGCTTTCATCCACAGAACCAAATTTACAAAATATACCAATCAAGACTGCAGAAGGAAGAAGAATTAGGGAAGCATTTGTGCCCGAAAAAGGCAATGTTTTGATATCTGCTGATTACTCTCAAATAGAGCTACGAATAATGGCTCATCTATCAAAAGATGAGAATCTTACATATGCTTTCAATAATAACTTAGATGTTCATTCTGCGACTGCGGCCGAGGTATTCGGCGTCAATTTAAATGATGTATCACAAGATCAAAGACGAAGCGCAAAAGCAATTAATTTTGGGCTTATGTATGGGATGTCGGCCTTTGGCCTAACTCGCCAGCTAGACATTCCAAGAGCTGAAGCTCAAAAATATCTTGATACATATTTTGAGAGATATACTGGCGTCAAAAGATACATGGAAGAAACTAAAGCTCAGGCCAAAGAGGATATGTTCGTTGAAACAATAATGGGTAGGAGGCTTTATTTGAATGAAATTAATGCTGCAAATGGTCTCAGAAGACAAGCAGCTGAAAGGGCTGCCATTAATGCGCCCCTCCAAGGGTCTGCTGCTGACATCATAAAAAAAGCAATGATAGATATTAATACTTTTTTATACAAAGAAATGCCAGAGGTAAAAATGATAATGCAAGTTCATGATGAACTCATTTTTGAGGCACCAAAGAAAAGCTCTAAAGAGGTTCTTCAAATAATGAAGAAGATGATGGAAGATGCTGTTAAGCTTGACATACCATTAATAGCCGAAGCTGCGATAGGAGACAATTGGAATGAAGCCCATTAATAAAATATTTTTATTTGTAATTTGTTTTTTAAGTACTAATACAATGCTGGGTCAAGATGCATATCTTGGTGATCCAGATCCAGGAAGCAATGCCCCTCCTTTTCATAGTCCAAATAGACCATCTGTTTATGACCATCCAAACGATAATGCAAATTCAGAATCTATGCGCTTAAAAAAATATAAAGAAGGTAATACTTCTCAAAATCCGTTAAATGAAATTACCAAGAAATATTATTCAAATATTTATAATGAAGAGTTAATAAAATTTAAAAACTGTATTAAAAATGAAGGCCTTTTTGAAGGCGAGTTCGCCAATACAAAATGTGAAATTTCTAAGGCTATTCAAGATGCAACATTTATTTTAAAGGGCAAGAAAGATTTGCATGCCATCGATCTTTTAGATAAATATACAAAATATAAAAAAACAAAAAACCGAACCCCTAGATATCCAAAAAATATGCTCGAGTTTGGAGAGACTGGTTATGTTGTAATCGAATTTGATATCACTGAAAAAGGGAAAGTCGTTAATGAAGAAATTGTAGAGGGGTGGTGTGGCAATGTATCGAGCCCATATACAGATTTTCAACCCTGTTCATTTTTTAATAGAGAGGCTCTAACGGCATTGGTGAAGTTTAAATACAAGCCGGCTAAGATAAATAATAAACCCATATACACGAAAGGTGTTAAGCATAAATTTACATTTAGCCTGAGGCCAAAGCTCTCTAAGATGAAAGACGAAGTAGATAAAGCCTACGATAATGTAAGAAATAGCATTTTTAATAAAAATTATAATCAAGCAGTGTCTACAGCACAGAGTTATTTAGAATACGATGATATTTTCTACTTTGAAAAAGCAAGAGCGCATTATTTTAATGAGGAATACCTAGAGGCTTCGGCTTCACTTTTTACATTTATAGAATCGCTCGATGGTGAAAAATATCGTTATCCAGAAGAGGTTTTGTTAAGCAGTCTTATCATATTAGTAGACTCACTTTATTATGCGGAAGAGTTCAAGAAAATAATAAATCTCGATAAAAATATATCCTACTATATAAAGCAAAAGCCTAGTTTTAGAAAAAATCTAGCTATGACCAGCTTATATCTCGGGACGGCATATGTTAATACAGGCGATATCCAGAAGGGAATATATCATCTAAGTATTGCACGCAAATACGCACCATCAGATCAGCAGATTCAATATATTGATAATGTTATAAACCAAGTATCTAGCTATTTTTAGCGCCAGACCATTGTGTTGGAGAGTAATTAAGCTCTTCTGTGCTGAGAATATTTATTCCATAAGTTTTTCTAAGATCAGATATTCTCATATTTAGGTATTCATCAGGCATTTGAAAAGGCCACTTTTTTTTCATCTTAAAAGTTCTAAAGATAACCTTTCTTTTTATACCAGAAACATTCCAATAAAGTTTTAAAAAACCCCTTATGCCAAGCTCAGTAAAGAGGTGTTTTTGAATTTTCTTTATTTGTGGGAGTTTTGCATAGCCAAGAAGATACTTCCA
>CAYXZT010000001.1:29937-92337 GCA_964469915.1 uncultured Gammaproteobacteria bacterium | reverse complement strand
TAGATAGATGATCATCATTTACAGAATCCGGCTTATAGACCAACTCATATTTTTTTGCCCTAGTTCAGCAGAACTAAAAAGTGTGTAAATGTGTTGCAAAGTGTGCAAAAAATCTATATATTTTCATAATGTATGGTTTTAATGCAGTTTCATTAGATACAAAGGGTAGATTAGCTATCCCTGCTAAGTATCGTTGTAATTTAGTTGAGAATAAAGAAACAAAAATTGTAATAACAAAAGACCCTCAATACCCTTCTTTAAAAATTTATCCTGAGTCAGAGTGGAATAATATTTCATCAAAACTCCAATCACTTCAAAGTTTAGATCCAATTGTTAGAAGCCTTCAATGGACTATTC
Source organism: uncultured Gammaproteobacteria bacterium (assembly GCA_964469915.1). GTDB lineage: Bacteria > Pseudomonadota > Gammaproteobacteria > Magnimaribacterales > D2472 > SCGC-AAA076-P13. Next base: position 91,980 of record CAYXZT010000001.1, on the reverse strand, counting down.
TAGGAAATGCACATGTTATTGATCTAGACCTAGAGGGAAGAATGTTGGCATTGATACCTTTAGAATTAAGAAAATATGCTGATATCGCAGATCAAAAACAGATTTGTATTATTGGAATGGGTGACAAATTTGAGGTTTGGAATATTAATAATTGGGATATGAGACAAATGGGCGGTTCTTTGTCAACAGAAGTTTTAGATGTAGTACTTCCAGAGAGTATTAAATCAATGTCATTCTAAAAGGGGAAAGTGATGAATTTTGAAGTAATTGGTCAGGCAGTTGAAAATGCAAAAATAAAGGTTGTAGGCGTTGGTGGTGCAGGCGGCAATGCTGTGATTCATATGATTAATCACAATATTGAAGGAGTTGACTTTATTTGTGCTAATACTGACACTCAAGCACTTTCAGAGGCAAACGGCGCTATCACATTAAAACTGGGAAATGGACTTACAAAAGGTCTTGGAGCTGGAGCTAATCCTGATGTTGGTAGAAAGGCAGCAGAAAGTGATAGAGCTGCAATTGAAGAACTTCTAGTTGGTGCAGATATGATATTTATTACCGCAGGCATGGGTGGTGGTACAGGAACCGGTGCAGCTCCTGTTGTAGCATCAATTGCTAAAGATATGGGTGCATTAACTGTTGCGGTTGTAACTAAGCCATTTAAATTTGAAGGTAAAAAAAGAATGTCGGCAGCTGAAAAAGGCCTAGCCGCATTAGTTGAAGAGGTTGATAGTCTTGTCACAATCCCCAATCAAAAACTTTATGAAATTCTAGGTGAAGACACTGCAATGCAAGATGCTTTTGCAAAAGCAGACGATGTATTAAAGGGCGCTGTTCAAGGTATTTCAGATATCATTATGAAAAAAGGACATATTAATGTTGACTTTGCAGATGTTAAAACAGTGATGTCAGAAAAAGGCATTGCAATGATGGGTACTGGAAGAGCAAGTGGAAAAAATAGAGCAGAAGCAGCAGCAACTCAAGCAGTGAAAAGTGAGCTATTAGAAGATATTAATCTTAAAAATGCCAGAGGTGTCTTAGTAAATATCACAGCAGCAAAACCTACACTAGGTGATCAAACAGAAGTAGCTGATATCGTTGAAGAAATAGTTCATGAAGATGCAAATATTATTTATGGTTTGGTTTATGACGAAACAGTAGATGATGATTTACTTGTAACCATAGTAGCAACAGGTGTCGACCAAAGGGCTCCAACCCTAGTTATAGACAATCAGCCGAGCATTCAATTAAATCCTGTTGGTTTAAGAAGAGATAACATTGATCAAGAAGGGGGCACATCGTCTGCAGCGGAAATTGATTTCCTTGATGTGCCCACTTTTATGAGAAAACAAGTAGATTGATATGCTTCATTTTCCAGTATTACTGGAAGAGTCTTTAGATTTTCTCATCCACAAAAAAAATGGTAATTATATAGACTGTACATATGGGAGAGGTGGACATACTTCCGCTATATTAAACAGGATAGATTCTAGTGGACAGCTCACATCATTTGACAAAGATCTAGATGCTTTTAATCATGCTTCTCTTATCAAGGCCGATAATTTTAAAGCAGTTCATAGCTCATTTAACAAATTAGAAGAAACCTTTCCCAAAGAAAGCATTGACGGAATTCTTTATGATCTAGGGACTTGCTCTACTCATTTTGATGAGGGCAATAGGGGTTTTAGTTTTTTGAATGATGGACCTCTCGATATGCGATTCAATGTTACTCGAGGTAAGCCTCTATCTGAATGGATAAATAATGCACCACAAAAAGAAATCATGGATATCTTATATAAGTATGGAGATGAGAAGCATGCAAAAATTATCTCGAGATCTATCTTAGAAGAAAGATCAAAAAATGAAATCATTTCAACCAAACAATTAGCCAATATAATTGAAGATGTATATCCAGAAAAAAGAAAAAAAATACATCCAGCGACCAAATCATTTCAGGCATTTAGAATTCACATCAATGATGAGCTAGATGAATTAAAACAATCATTAACTCAAGCAAGTAATATTCTTGTAAAAGAAGGTATTATCGTTGTAATTTCTTTTCATTCCTTGGAAGACAATATAGTTAAAGAGTTTTTTAAACCAAGTGTTAGAAATTTCCCAAAAGATATTCCTTTAAACATGATTGAAGAAAAAGACTTTACATGTATCGCAAAAAAAATTCGGCCAACAGAAGATGAAGTTAATTTAAATAAACGTTCAAGAAGTGCGATTATGAGAGTTTTTAAGAAAATATAATGACAAAAACGAATACTTATATTTTATTATTATTTTTGTTTATTATATGTTTTTTATCTTTAGAGAAAGTCAAACTATCTTTTGAAATAAGCAGGTTACACTCAAATCAAGAAAACCTAAGAAAAGAATATGAGGACTTTAAAGATACTAACCTTAAGCTGATTACACAATTTAACACCAATAATTCACCTGCAAGTATAGAAAAAACTGCTAAAGAAGAGCTTGGCATGATTAAGAGGAAAGCAAAAAAAATATACATATTGAAAGCACATGAAGAAGATTAGCATTATAAATTGGCGTTTTATTTTAGTATGTTCTTTTTTTTGTTTAGCTATTTTTGCAATAGCTTATAAAATTATATCCTTACAAATAGATGACAGTATTTTTCTAAAAAATGAAGGCAAAAAAAAATATATCAAGTATAGGAATATCAATCCAATCCGGGGAACTATTTATGACCGAAATAACTTTCCATTAGCTGTCTCTATTATCAATTATGATCTTTATGCACTAAAAGGTTTAAAAAAATCTGAATTTATATCGATAAATGATCTGATTTCTATTGATGGCAATCCAATCATCAATCAAGAATTTTCAAAGAAGACTTTGATTAAAAAAGGGCTTTCTAGAGATGAACAAAAAATTATTCAGAATCTTCGAAATAACAAGCTCGAAATTGAAGTCAGACACAGCAGACATTATCCTTTAGGGGATCAAATTGCACCATTAATAGGTTTTTATGGAAAAGACAGGGCTCAAGAAGGGTTAGAAAAAAGCTATGATTCAGTACTCTCTGGTAAGAATGGCATAGAAAAAATTTATAAGAACGCTAAACAAAAAATTATTTCCAAACCTATTGAGGTTGAAAAGACTGTTCAAGGTAAAGATATAGTACTAACTATAGATTCAACCATTCAGTTTTATGCTTATAAATTTCTTGTGGAATCAATAAAAGACAACCAAGCGAAGGCTGGAACAGCTCTAGTATTTGATAATTTTACTGGTGAAGTTCTTGCTATTGCTAGCTACCCATCATACAACCCAAATGATCCTGGAAGGGTAATACAAAAAAATAGGGCTCTCATTGATGCATATGAATTAGGGTCTGTTCTAAAGCCAATCCTCCTTTCAACGGCAATCAACAATAGTATTTTTGATCCTGATCAAGCTATTGAAATACCCAGACGTCTTAAGCTTAATGATAAAATTATTAGCGATTACAAAGGATATGAAAAGTTAAGCCCCAAAGAAATAATTGCTTTTTCAAGTCAAGTTGGTGCCTCAAAGATTGCTCTTATGCTGGGTTATGAAGAATTGAAAAATGCTTATTATGAATTTGGGTTTAGTAAACCAATTTCAATTAACTTTCCATCAGCTGCATTTGGATACATGAATACAAAAGAAAAAATAGCTGATAAGGAGCTAGCAAGCTTGGGTTATGGCTATGGCCTCACCGTAAGTCCATTTCAAATTACCTCGGCATATTCGGTATTTGCAAATAAAGGTATATATAAAGATTTTAAAATCATAAAGAGTGATGAAGTTGATGCAAACAGAATTATTTCTGAAAACTCCGCACAACATACCTTAGAAGCTCTCAAAGAAGTTGTAAAAATAGGAACTGGAAAGAAGGCAGATATTCGTGGATATACTGAAGGTGGTAAAACTGGAACCGTACATAAAACATCATATGGTAATGGTTATGCTGAAGATGCTTACAGGGCATCATTCGTAGGGATAGCACCACTTTCTGATAAGTCACTAACAATCTTTGTTTCAATCGAAGAGCCTGGCTTAAATGCTTACTCAGGTGGGATGGTAGCGGCACCCTTATTTAAAAAAATTGCTGATAGCTCACTGAACTATCTTGGGTACAAAGAAGATGAGTAGCTTGGAAAGTATCTTAGGAGTTAATTTCCCAAAAGATGTAATTATTAATGGGGTTACTAATAACTCGCAGAAAGTTAAAGATGGATTTGTATTTTTTGCGCTAAAGGGCATAAACTCTCACGGCAGTGAATATATAGGAGAAGCAATAGATTCAGGAGCCTCATTAGTTATCCACGATGATCCTAACTACATAAACAATGAAGATAATGTTATCTATGTGAAGGATTTATCTATCTTTGATTCATTTACTTTTAAAAATAAAATATTTCTTTTCTTGGAAGAGTTTTACAAACTTTATGACATTCAAAATAAAAATAATTACTTTGCTTTTACAGGTACAAATGGGAAAACTTCAACTGCGTATTTAACTCATCAGATTTTAGTAAAAAGTGGATATGAATCTATTTATATAGGAACTCTTGGAACAAAATATAATGATGAACAAATGAATAAAAGCATTTCTTCAAAAACGACACCAGATATTTTTGAATTCTTTGAAATTTTTAATTTTTATAACTTCCATGATTCAGTATCAGTTTGTATCGAAATTTCTTCACATGCTTTAAGTCAAGAAAGATTGAAAGGTATTTCTTTTTACAATTCAGCAGCTCTATTAAATATTGGTACAGATCATCTTGATTATCACGGTAATTCAAAAGCATATGCTAATGCTAAGTTTCAAATATTTAATCCTTCTTGCCCTTTAATGTTGATTAACGATAATCTTACAAAATTAGAAGATAATTATAATTATTTAAAAAATGACAATTACAAATTAACATCAATAAGTAAAGTAAATAAATCTGCTGATATTTATTATGAAGTAGTCTCATCCGATATAGACAAGTCATTATTTAATATAAAAATAAATAATCCTCCAATTGGTTATTTCCCTTCATCAAGTACAACTTATAAATTTTCATGCAGACTATTCCCTGAATTTAATATTGAGAATTTGGTATTTGGGCTTTGTTCTATTGGCTTTTCTGATTTTTCACAATCTGCTATAAATAATTTAAATTACTTAAATCTTCCTAAGGGAAGGACTGAATTAATTAACAACATACCTGCAAATGTAATAATTGATTTCGCTCATAATGCAGAAGGCTTAGAGTTATTCTTATCATCAATTAAAAATTATTTCAGTAAACTTATTGTAGTTTTTGGTTGTGGCGGTGATAGAGATAGATCTAAAAGACCGAAAATGATGCAAGCTGCTATAGCTAATGCTAGTGATATTATTTTCACCACTGATAATTCAAGGAGTGAGGATTTTAGTTCAATTTTTGAAGATGCTGTAGAAGGAAATAAAGAAGAAAAAATTATACCTATAGAAGATAGAAGAGAGGCAATAATTTATGGCAGTAAGCTTGTAGGTGATGATGATTGTTTAGTTATTCTTGGTAAAGGACATGAAGAAACACAAGAAATATCTGGAAAAACTAATTTTTTTAGTGATCACGAGGTTGTAAATGAAATTTATAAGTAATTCAAATGATGTATCAGAATTTTTGGGCATAAAAATTATAAAAAATATTCCTATTAAAGATATTTCTACTGATACACGAACCTTAAAAAAGAAATCATTATTTATTGCTATAAAAGGCAATAACTTTGATGGAAATGATCATATTGATACGGCAATTAAAAAGGGAGCTTCAATTGTAATTACTGATAAAAAAATATATAAGAATTCAAATGATAAACGGATTGTCTATGTCCCAAACTCAATAGATGCGTTAAAAAAAATATCAAAAAATATAATAAATAGCTTTCAAGGTAAAATAGTTGGCATAACAGGTAGTAATGGCAAAACCTCAACCACAAGTATTATTTCACAATGCATCAAAGGTAGCTCAAGCACAATTAAAAATTTTAATAATGAAATAGGGATGCCACTAAGCATAATGAATGCAAATAGAACTTCTAATACACTTGTCATTGAGATGGGTGCAGCCAAGCCTGGCGATATTCATTATTTAAGCTCTTTCTTGAAGCCTCATATTGGAGTAATTACAAATATTGGTAACTCTCATCTTGCAAACCTCAAAAACATAAATGGAGTCTTTAAGGTTAAATCAGAGATCGTGAATAATATAAAAAAAGATGGTTGCTTGGTTATTCCATCTGAAAATGGAAAACACGAAAGTCAATGGAAAAAAATGCGTAATGATATTTCCATAATCACTTTTGGGTTAGATAAAGACGCTGACTTTAGAGCATCAAATATTAAATACAAAACAAATAGCTCAGCTTTTACAATCTTATCTGATAAATATTGTGTTGAACAAAAAGTAAATATTAATTTAGCAGGAGAGCATAATATTAAAAATATATTAGCTGCTTATGCAGTTTTATTTTTTTTAAACAAGCCTGAAAAAAGCATTGTAAAAAACATAAGTAACGTCAAACTGACTGGTAGACAAAATCAAAGCAATTGGATAAACAGGTCAACATTAATCGATGATACGTATAATGCAAATCCAGATTCAGTAAAAAAATCTGTAGACCTCTTATCACATTCAGAAAAAAGAAAAATTTTAGTTTTAGGAGATATGCTTGAGTTAGGTAGAATGAGAAAACAAATGCATAAAGATATAGGAAAATATGCACTAAAAAAGAAAATAGATATTTTTGTTGGTTTTGGTGACTTAGCGAAATATGCTGTAGATGAATTTGGAAAAAATGGAATATTTTTTAATAATGAGGGCGAATTAAAAATTTTCTTAAAAAAGAACGTATCAAAAGGAGATATTGTTCTTATAAAGGGCTCAAGAGGTATGCAAATGGAAAAATTTATAAATGTTTGAATATCTAGGAACCGTACTTGTTGATTATGATCCTGGATTTGATGTTCTGCGATACCTGACTGTTAGAACACTAGGAGGAACTGTGACTGCACTCATGATCTCTATATTAATGGGCCCATTTATTATAAAGTTATTGAAATCTTTGCAGTTTGAGCAGCACGTTCGAACTCAAGGCCCAGAATCTCATTATAAGAAATCAGGCACTCCAACCATGGGAGGTCTTCTCATACTATCTTCTTTGGTAATATCAACTTTATTATGGGCTGATTTAAGCAATAGATACATTTGGGTTGTCTTATTTGTAACAGTTTCTTTTGCAATGATTGGATTTATTGATGACTACATCAAAATAAAGAAAAAAAGCTCTGATGGTTTGTCATCTAAACATAAAATTATTCTCCAGATTGCCTTTTCATTTATATCAGTAGCATATTTATTTTATTCTGCAGAAGCTGCTCCAGAAACATCTTTTATCGTTCCATTTTTTAAGGATTTATTAATTCCAATGAGTCCATTGGTATTTATTCTTATCGGTATGTTTGTTCTAGTAGGGTCTTCGAATGCAGTTAATCTTACAGATGGTTTAGATGGCTTAGCAATTTTGCCCTCAGTGCTTATTGCCGGAGCTCTTGGATTAATAGCATATAGTATGGGAAATCAAATAATTGCAGATTACTTATATTTACCGCATTTAAAATTATCAGGTGAATTAATTGTTTTCTGTGGTGCTTTGATAGGCTCAGGGATTGGCTTTCTTTGGTACAATACCTATCCTGCTCAAATTTTTATGGGAGACATCGGCTCTCTTACTCTAGGTGCCATACTTGGAATTTTAGCAATTATTCTAAGACATGAGCTTGTTTTTGCAATCATGGCTGGCGTATTTGTTATTGAAACATTGAGTGTTGCAATTCAAGTTATATCATTTAAGACACGTGGGAAAAGAGTGTTTTTAATGGCGCCAATTCATCATCATTATGAACTTAAAGGTTGGCCTGAGCCAAAAATCATTGTGCGTTTCTGGATTATTACTCTTGTATTGATTTTAATAGCTTTGGCAACCCTAAAGCTAAGATAAAATTGTCGATGAAATCCCTGATTTATGGATATGGTATTACAGGAAAATCTTTTGAAAGATATCTAAAAAAGAAAAATATTGACTATGATATATATGATAAAAATATTAATTCAAATATATCTAAACTGGATCGCTATAAAACAATATATTGTAGCCCTGGAGTGGATAGGAAAACATTTGAGCTACTAAAGTCTTCAACAAAAGTACTTACTGATATTGATATTTTTCTTCAAGAGGATAGATCAATTAAAATTGGTATAAGCGGAACTAATAGAAAAAGTACAACTTGTTATCATTTACATCAAATTTTTCAAAGAGATGCTAAAACAAATCTTATCGGAAATATTGGGGAGCCAATGTTAGATCATATCAACAATGGCTCCAAGTACTCGATCATAGAACTATCAAGTTTTCAGCTTGATAAGGCAGAAAATCCAAGCTTAGATTATGGTATTTTATTGGATATTACTCCTGATCATTTAGATTATCATGATACTTTTGAGGACTACAAGAAAGCAAAACATCGATTGCTAAAATCAAGAAATACTTCTTACGAAGATGACCCATATAAACTATATGAATGGATATCAGGTAGAAGTGCAGCCATTCAAGATCTTAAAGACTTGCCATTTAGATTTCAAAAGATTAGTAGCTCAATTATTAATGACTCTAAATCAACAAACTCAAACTCACTTGAGTATGCAGTTGAGAAGGCAAACCAAAAATTTGGAATTAATAATTATTTTCTTTTGTTATGCGGCGATCCCAAAAAAGAGCAATTTAAAAATTTAGTCATAAGTGGACCTGAAGCTATTTTAATTTTCGGAGCACATAAAAAAGAAATAGAAAATTGTATATCTCACTCTAATAAGCAAATATTTAATGATTTAGAAGACACTCTTCAATTTATAAAAAATCTATCATTAGAGAAAAATATTTTATTCTCACCCGGATATCCAAGTGGAGATGATTACAAAAATTTTGAAGAAAGAGGCAGCAGTTTTAATTCATTAGTTCATGAGTTATTTAATGAATCATAGAATCAATAATCTACTTATATTAATACCGTTTATAGCCCTTATATCAATAGGAATAATTATGGTTTCGTCAGCAAGCATTTACTTTGCAGATGAAAATTATGCAGATCCATTTCACTTTGCATCAAGACAAATGATATTTATATCTATTGGGCTTATAGTAATGATAATTTTTTCTGTCATCTCTTCAGATTTTTTATATAAGTTTGATTGGGTTTTTATGCTCATAAGTATTATTTTACTATGCGCGCTTTTTTTTCCGGATATTGGTACAACTGTTAATGGGAGTACTAGGTGGATTAGAGCTGGACCAATAAATATTCAGCCATCCGAAATATGCAAATTTAGCTTGATTTTATACATATCAGGTTATTCTGTGAGACGAATGTCTGAGATAGATTCTTTAAGGAGCTTTTTAAAGCCACTTTTTCTTTTATTTATAATAGCTTTATTGGTTATGAGTCAGCCAGACTTAGGCTCAACTGCAATAATATGTTTATTAGTTGTGGCGATTCTTTTTTATGCTGGAATCTCATTTTTTCAGTTTAGTCTTCTTTCCGTCTTAATTTTACTTTTAGGGTACTTAGCTGTTTATAGTTCCCCATGGAGAATTGCTAGGGTTATGGCTTTTACTGACCCGTTTGCCCCCGAAGTTATAAATAATTCAGGATGGCAGCTATCAAATTCTTTAATTGGAATAGGTCAGGGTGGATGGTTTGGCCTTGGGTTAGGGAATAGCTTTCAAAAAAACTTCTTTCTTCCAGAGGCACACACAGACTTTATTTTTGCGATTATTGTTGAGGAGTTAGGAGTAATTGGAGGATTGTTTGTATTATTTTTATTTGTAATTTTATTTATTGGTATTCTAAGAGTTGTAATAGATTCATTAAAAAAAGGCAGACTATTTCAAGGTTATTCATCTTTTGGTATTTTTGTATTGATAGCTGTACAGGCGTTATTCAATATAGCTGTAAATATAGGGTTACTCCCAACAAAAGGCTTAACATTACCATTTATAAGCTATGGTGGTACCAGCATCATAATAATGATGTGTTTAATAGCTATAGTTCTTAGAATAAATCATGAAAACAAATTAATATAAGCTAATGAAAATTTTAATATCTGCAGCAAAGACAGGAGGTCACATATTCCCAGCTATAGCAGTTGCAGATGAATTAAAAAAAAGGGGTCATGAGATAGTATTTCTAGGATCTGGAGAAAGTATAGAAGTAGATGCGGTAAGTGAAAAAGATTTTAATTACCAAACCATAAAAATGGATGGATATCGAGGAAAGAGCATAATTTCAAAAATGAAATTACTTTTTCTTATACCTCTAGGAATTATTCGTGTTATTAATTTGATAAGAATAGAAAAAATCGATGCAATGATAGGTTTCGGTGGCTTTATTACGATACCTCCTTCGATAGCGTTTGTAATTATGAGAAGACCTATTTTTACTCATGAACAAAACTCGATTCAGGGATCAGCAAACAAATTACTTGCACAGTTTGCAACATATAATTTTTTAGGGCTGCCTATAAAGAATAATGTAAAAAATAATCTTTTAAGTGGTAATCCTATAAGAGATAATTTTTCAAAGAAATCTAGCTGTGAGAACAATACAAATAATGAAATTAATATATATGTTACTGGAGGAAGCCAAGGAGCTGAATACTTAAACTCAAATATTCCAAAAATTCTTCAAAATATAAATCAAAATATTAAAGTAAAACATCAATGCGGTATCAATAAATTAACTGATGTTATAAATTTATATGAAAAAAGTAATATTAGTGCAGAAGTACAGGAGTTTTATCAAAACCCCCAGTCACTAATCGAATGGTCTGATTTTGTTATCACTAGATCTGGAGCCTTAAGCATCTCTGAAATATCATCTATGGGAAGAGGCATGGTAATGATTCCATTGCCATCATCAATAGATAATCATCAATTCCATAATGCAAAATATATTGAAAATATTGGAATGGGTATAGTTCATAGCGAGGAAGATGGTATAAATGAACTTGAGAAAAAGATAACACAAGTTATTGAGGAAAAAACTTATAATAGTTGGAAAGCAGTAACAAATTTAGAGCACCTTAACGCTGCGACTTTAATTTCTTCAAAAATAATAGAGAGTTTGAGTAAGTAGCATGAATTTTAAAAAAATAAAGCATATTCATTTTATTGGCATTGGTGGATCTGGAATGATAGGTATTGCTAGAGTCCTTCTAAAAAAAGGGTACAAGGTGTCAGGATCAGATATCACTGAAACGCATGAATTAAAAAAACTTAAAAAAAATGGTGCTAAAGTTTATATTGGTCATGATCAAGCAAACATAAAAAATGTAAATCTTGTCGTAGTATCATCAGCAATAGATCTAAAGAACCCTGAAATTATTGAGGCAAGAAAGAGTTCAATCACAATAATACCTAGAGCTGAGATGTTAGGAAGCTTAATGAAAGGCTATGAGAGTATTGCAATTGCAGGCAGCCATGGAAAAACAACAACGACAAGCATGGTAGCAGAAATATTTACTGTTGGATTGTTAAGTCCCACTTATGTTGTTGGAGGCAAGGTTTTAAGCACTGATGAAAACTCTGATCTAGGTGAAGGAAGGTATTTGATAGCTGAGGCTGATGAAAGTGATGGGTCTTTTATTCATCTGCAGCCAGATATAGCAGTTTTAACTAATATTGATGATGACCATCTAGTTCATTACGATAATAATTTCGAAAATCTACTAAATTCATTTATTAGATTTTCAGAAAATGTTCCTTTTTATGGGTATTTAATTGTTAATATTGATGATAAAAATATTAAAAAAATTTCAAAACGTATCTCAAGAAAGCAAATTTCTTTTGGTAAGTCTGCTCAGGCTGACTATCAAATACTCGAACCTTCATTTGATAAAGGAATTCATCTTTTTAAGATTAAAAATAATGAAAAAATCTATAAATTCAAAATACAACTTCCTGGCATTCATAATATTTATAACGCAGCAGCAGCAATTGCTGTTTCAATGGAAGAGGGGGTGTCTTTAACAGCAATTCGAAAAGGAATACATCAATTTACTGGTGTTGGAAGAAGGTATGAAAAACATAAACTTAGTATAAATTCATTATCTAAAATACTTATCGATGATTATGGTCATCACCCTATTGAAGTTCTTTCAACCATAAAAGCATACAAAGAAGAATTTCCAAAGAAAAGAATGCTGATGATCTTTCAACCACATAGATTCAGTAGAACAGCTCAATTATTCAACGATTTTATAAAAGTTCTTAAAAAGGTCGACTCTTTATTGATATTAGATATTTATGCTGCAAGTGAAAAGCCCATAAAAGGAATTGATTCAAGAACTATTGTTGAAACTTTAAAACAGCAAGGACATAAAGATGTTACTTATCTAAAAAATCATGATGATATTAATGATCTAATAGTTAAAAGAAAAGATGACTTTGATATTTTAATAACACAAGGTGCTGGAAGCATATCAACAGTCTGCAACTCGATAATTAAAAAATGGAAAGTATAGATAAGATTGCTGTACTGTTTGGAGGATCTTCCGGGGAAAGAGAGGTATCCTTAGAAAGTGGAAAGAGAGTTTATGACGCAATTATCGCACTAGGTTATGATTGTGATAAGTTTGATATCAATGATATTAAAGATATAAATGTTCTAAGAAATTTCGATTTTATTTTCATAGCACTGCATGGAGAAGAGGGTGAAAGCGGAGCTTTACAAAAACAACTTGAAACAATTGGAATTCCCTTTACTGGTTCTAATTCAGAATCCTGCTCTTACAGCTGGAATAAATCAATAAGCAAAGATTTAATTAGAAAAAATGGAATCAAAACACCTGATTCAATACAAATAAATAATCCTTTGAATTTTAATAGAAGTTTTAAGGATATTCCTTTTGATCATTTTTTTATAAAACCTTCCATGGATGGTTCAAGTGTTAATATTTTTGAAATTAAAGATGAAAATGAGTATTTAAAGACTTTGCAGCAGCTAAGTTCGCTGAACGGACCATTTATACTCGAAGAAGCCATTAAGCATAAAGAATACACTGTAACAATTATTGGAGACTTGGTTTTTCCTCCTATAGAGATCAAAACTACAAATAGTTTCTATGATTACGAAGCGAAGTATCTGTCTGATGATACAGATTTAGTTGAAGCACAATATAGCAATGAGTGGATAGATAAAATAAAAAACTTCGCCCGGGATTCATATGAAGCTTTAAAGTGTTCGGGATGGGCTAGAGTAGATATTCTTGAAGATGAATATGGAGATTTATATTTTTTGGAATTAAATTCCAGTCCTGGTATGACTTCACATAGCTGTGTTCCAAAATCAGGAGAGTTCATTGGCTTAAGTTACAATCAGGTTGTTCAAAAAATAATTAATGCATCAATTGATTAAATACTTTTTAGCTTGCTACTTTTTAAGCTTTAACATTTTTTTAAATGCTGGCGATCTTAGTTTAGATATTAATTATGAATCTGGAATTCAGCTCGATTCCCAAAAAGCCTTTATTAAGAAATTATCTGTTGTTAAATCTAAAAAAGAACTGAAGCTATTACTTGATAATCAAGACTGGATTTCTTCTTACACAATGAGATCTCTTCCTTTTGATAATGAAGTCAAGATTTCTATTAAAAATAGAATTCCAATTTTTATTCTTAACAATACTTTTTATGTAGATGAAGAGTTAAAAAAATTTAAGTTTGATTTCACAGACACTTCTCTGATAAAAATTAATGGAGATATAAAAGATCTAAATGATGTCATGCTAATAATAGATCTTTTTTCAATGTATGAAAAAAATGATTTTGCAATTATTTCAATTAACTTTAATCATATAAGAGGATGGTTGATTAATACCAAGAGCTCAGAAATAAAACTTGGAAAGGAAATCGATATAAATAAGATTAAACTTATCAAAGATACCTTAAATTACTTGTACGATAAAAGAAAAATACCTAAGATAATAGATCTTAGATACAAAGATGGAGTTGCTCTAAAGTATGGCTAATAATACAAAAAATTCTAATATGGTTGTTGGTCTCGATATAGGCACATCAAAGGTTGTTTGTATTGTTGGCAAATACAATGAATCCAATAAGCTTGAAATTATATCTTTAGGGTCATACCCTTCTAGTGGCCTTAAAAAAGGTGTCGTGGTTAATATTGATGCTACAACAGACGCTATAAAAAAAGCAGTTGAGCAGGCGCAGTCTATGATTGAAGAAAAAATAAATTCTGTTTATGTAGGCATTGCAGGAAACCACATTAAAAGCTTAAATTCTCAAGGTGCTGTCGGCATAAAAGATAAAGAAGTCACACCTTATGATATAGATAGAGTCATTGATTCTGCACAAGCTGTATCAATTCCTTCAGATCAAAATGTTTTGCATGTTCTTCCTCAAGAATATGTTATCGATAATCAAGAAGTGAGTTTGGATCCTCTTGGTATGGCCGGTGTCAGGCTAGAGGCTAAGGTTCACTTAGTTACCTGTGCGAATAGTGCTATTAAAAATATTGAAAAATGTATAAAGAATTGCGGCTTGTCAGTAGATGGCTTTGTTCTTGAGCAATTAGCAAGCTCACACTCAATTTTATCTGAAGATGAAAAAGAACTAGGAGTTTGCTTGGTAGATATTGGTGGCGGAACAACAGATATTGCAATTTTTAATTCAGGGTCAATTGTTTTTACAGGGGTTATTCCTATTGCAGGTGACCAAGTAACCAGTGATATCGCTCAGGCACTAAGAACCCCAACCCCTCAAGCAGAAGAAATTAAACAAAAGCATGGATGTGCTGTTGCGGAGTTTACAAAAGAAGATGAAAGCATTGAGGTACCTGGTGTTGGTGGAAGACCAACAAGAGAACTTTCTAGATCATCTTTAGCTGATATCGTTCAACCTCGTTATACAGAACTATTTGAGTTAGTAAAAGCTGAAATTTCTAGAAATGGTTTTGAGGATAAGATTTCAGCAGGTGTAGTCTTTACTGGGGGAACTTCTAAGATGGAGGGAGTTGTGGAATTGGCAGAATCAATTTTTCAAACCTCTGTAAGGTTAGGAATACCTAACAAATTCTCTGGAATGGAAAGTATTCTTCAAAATCCTATATATGCAACTTCAATTGGTCTCGTGGACCATGGCCATAAGCAAATTAGTGACGGGCTTATAGCTGAGCAAGGCCAAAGCTGGTTTTCTAAACTTTTAAAAATAGTTAAAAGCGAGTATTGATAACTAAATTTAATTGCATTAGAATGCATTTTCCTTGGTTTAAGCCAATTAAGGTTTAAATCTTTAACCATAAGGTAAATAATGAATAAATACGAAGCGGTCATAATATTAAATCCAAATCTATCAACAAAGGTTGGTGATTTCCTTAAAGATTTTGAAAAGTTACTAAAAGATAATTCATTTAGTATTGTCAAGACAGAAGATATTGGAAGAAGGCAATTAGCTTATTCAATCAACAACCACAATAAAGGCCACTACATTATTTTTAATCTTGAAGGTGATCCATCCAAGCTTCTAGAAATCGAAACAAAAATCAAATATAACGAATCAATAATTCGCCATTTGTTTTTAGTAGTTAAGAAACATTCTGAAGAAGATTCAAGTTTATTTATAGAATCTAAGAACAAGAAATCTGATTCAGCAAATGAAGATGTAAAAGTGGAATCAAAAGAAACAAAAACTGATGATAAGGCTAATAAAGAAGGGGAAGTGTAATATGAGTAAATATGATTTACCCAAGAATTTTGACTACAAAAATACTGATGCTTTAAGACCATTTATTACTGAGACTGGAAAAATTATTCCAGCTAGAGTTACTGGTGTTTCTGCTTCAAACCAAAGAAAGGTTACTAAATCAATTAAGATTGCTAGATTTTTAGCACTTTTACCATATACGGACATGCACCAGTAAGATTATGAAAATTATATTATTAGATAAGATACAAAGATTGGGTGAAATTGGAGATGTTGTTGAAGTTAACTCAGGTTATGCAAGAAATTTCCTTATACCTCAGAAGAAGGCAGCATTTGCTAGTGGTAAAAATATTGCTGAAGTTGAAGCAAGAAAAGATGAACTAGCAGCAGCCTCTGCAGATCAGCTCACAAGAGCCCAGGCTAGAGCAGAAGAGATCGAGGGTTCAATTTGTGAGATTGCTGTTCCTGTAACTGAAGAAGGTGCCTTATATGGTTCAGTTGGAACAAGAGAAATATCTGAAGCTTTTGTTTCAGCAAACGTTCAAATAGATAAAAGCGAAGTTCAATTACCTGATGGTCCTATAAAAGAAACTGGTGATCATGTTATTACTATTAGTGTTCATCCTGAAGTTTCAGCTGAAGTAACTGTAAAAGTATTAGCTGAGTAGTTGTATATTTTAAAATATGATGTAAAAATCATATTCCATGTCAGACTTATCAATAAATCAAAACGAACAATCCAGAGAAGCTGAAAGAGCAGTTTTGGGTGGTCTTATGCTTGAGACCCATAGGTTTGATACCGTAATTCAAGTAATTAAAGATAACGACTTCGATGGAAAAGATCACCAGATAATCTTCCAGTCAATGTCAGAGTTAGTTGAAGAAAATAAGCCGCTTGACCCCTTAACAGTTTCTGAAAAATTAGATAACAAAAATGCACTTAACAAAGTTGGGGGTAAAGATTATTTAATAGAGCTAGCAACTTCTACTCCATCTGCAGCTAACTTAGAAGCTTATGCTGAGATTATTAGACAGCGTTCTATAACTAGAAAACTAATTAAAACTAATTCAGAAATATCTGAACTCATTAATAATCCTCAAGGTCAGGATGGATTGGCGCTTTTAGATAAAGCAGAGAGTATGATTTTTGCATTAAATGATGAGTCTTCTCAAGATACTGACACTATGGAATCTATGAAGTCTTTAATCCCCAAGACCATGGATAGGCTTCATGAGTTATCTAATAAGAAGGGTGGTCTAATTGGTTCCTCAACAGGCTTTAAAGATTTAGATACGAAACTACAAGGTATACAGGACGGTGACTTGATTGTTGTAGCAGGTAGGCCAAGTATGGGTAAAACCTCTTTAGCTATGAATTTAGCTGAGAATGTTTTGGTTGATAAAGATACTAAAGGAGCTGTTTTAATCTTTAGTTTGGAAATGCCTGGTGAGTCATTAACAACAAGAATGCTATCTGGTATGAGCAAGCTTAACCAACAAAATGTTAGATCTGGAATGCTAAAAGATAATGAGCTAAAACTTTTACTTCAGGAAGGCGAAAGGCTAAAAAATTTACCTTTGTGGATAGATGATAGCTCTTTACTATCTCCAATGGAATTGAGAGCTAAGGCAAGAAGACTTGCTAGACAAGAAGAGCATGGACTATCTTTAATAGTTGTTGATTATCTTCAACTTATGCAACTTCCTACTTCTTCTGAAAATAGAGTAAATCAAATATCTGAGATTTCGAGATCTTTAAAATCTTTAGCAAAAGAGTTACAAGTTCCAGTTATAGCTCTTTCTCAGTTAAATAGGGCTGTTGAACAAAGACCAAACAAAAGGCCAATTATGGCAGATTTAAGAGACTCAGGAGCTATTGAGCAAGATGCAGATGTAATTTTATTTATCTACAGAGATGAGGTTTACAATGAAGATTCTGACCAAGGAAATAAAGCTGAAATAATTATTGGTAAGCAAAGAAATGGTCCAATTGGTACCGTTAATTTAACTTTCTTAAAAGAATATACTCGATTTGAAAACTTTGCGAATGATGGTTATTCTGATGATTATTCAAGTAATTTTTAATGACACGGGCGACATCTGAGCTCTTAATAGAACCCTCGATTATAAGAAATAATATTTCTTATCTAAAAAGCAGAATAAAAAGTTCATCAAATTTTATGGCAATCATAAAATCTGATTCTTATGGACATCTCCTTAATAATGTAGTGCAGGATATCGATGATATTGTTGATGGCTATGGAGTAGTCAGGCTTGATGAGGCATTAAGTATTAGAAAAATATCTTCCAAGAAAATTTTACTTATGCAAGGTGTATATACAGATAAAGATTTAAAAGAAGCTCAACAACATTCTCTTGATTTAGTTATTCACAATAAGCATCAATTTAATTTAATTAAATCTAATAAATATTATAAAAATTTGTGGTTTAAAATTAATACAGGCATGAATAGATTGGGTTTTGAGGTAGATGAGTTCCTTGATATTTATAATACCCACCTCTCTGATAAAGAATTTACCTTGATGTCCCATTTATCAGCCTCTAATAACCCAAATGATCAGTCAAATAAAAAACAATTTGAGCGCTTTAATATTCTTACCAGTAAGCTTCATTCAAATATTAAAAGAAGTATTGCTAATACTGGTTGTGTCCTTAATTTTCCAGATAAATCGTTTGATTGGGTAAGGGTTGGCATAGGTATTTTTGGTGGATATATCGGCAATAATGATCTAAAAACAGCAATGACTTTAAGATCACCAATTATTGACATAAGAACAATACAGCAAGGCGAAGGAGTTGGTTATGACGGGCGTGCTGTTGCAAAAAAACAAATGAAAATAGCAACGATTTATTGCGGATACGCTGATGGCTTACCCCATCATATTAAAGATGGAACTATTGTTAATATCAACAAACAAACTGCTAGGATTTTTGGAAAAGTTAGCATGGATGTGTGCAGTGTTGATGTTACTGATATTCCTGATTGTAAAATTGGAGATTTTTGTGAGTTTTTTTCACCCAATCTTTCGATTAATAATATTGCTTCAGAAAACAATCTTATTTCTTATGATCTTATGATAAGAATAAAATCAAGAGTTAAAAGAATTTATAGGAATATATAGTTTTTTATTTGGTATTTTAGAAAAATATTATTTCACTAATTTGCTTATTCTGTTATTCTGTTATCCCATCATGAAAGGTTTATCTGATGGCAAATACTAAATACATTTTTATTACCGGAGGAGTGGTTTCATCGCTCGGAAAAGGTATAGCTGCAGCATCTTTAGGTGCTCTTTTGGAGTCAAGAGGGCTATCCGTCTCCTTGATTAAGGTTGATCCATACATAAATGTTGATCCTGGGACTATGAGTCCTTTTCAACATGGAGAAGTTTTTGTCACTAATGATGGAACTGAAACAGACCTTGATCTTGGTCATTATGAAAGATTTGTTAGATTTGAAGCTTCAAAAAAAAATAATTTCACTGCTGGTAAAGTTTATGAAACTGTAATTAGGAATGAAAGGAAGGGGAAATACTTAGGTGGAACTGTTCAGGTGATACCTCATATCACAAATGAAATTAAGAAAAGAATAAAAGAAGGCGGACAAGGAAAAGATATAGCAATTGTAGAAATTGGTGGAACTGTTGGTGATATTGAAAGCCAACCATTTGTAGAAGCAATAAGGCAAATGGCTCTTGAAATGCCAGTTTCTTCATGGGCATTTATCCATCTTACTTTAGTTCCATATATTCAAGCCTCAGGTGAGCTTAAAACAAAGCCAACTCAACATTCTGTAAAAGAGTTAAGGGCATTAGGTATTAGTCCAGACTGTTTGATATGCAGATCAGAACAAGAGCTTCCAAAAGAAGAAAAAAAGAAAATAGCTCTATTCTGCTCTGTTCAACAAGATAATGTTATCTCGATGCATGATGTGAAAACTGTTTACTCAATACCTCTTTTACTTAATAAACAAAAAGTAGATGAAATAATACTTAATAAATTAAAAATAAAAACAATTGAACCCAAGCTATCAGATTGGAAAAGAGTTGTTAATGCTAGTCTTAAACCTCAAAAAGAAGTGAATGTAGCTTTTGTTGGTAAATATACAGAGCTTCAGGATTCCTATAAGTCTATTAACGAAGCTCTAGAGCATGCAGGAATAAAGCATAAAACAAAAGTTAATATCAACTTTGTTTTAGCAGAGACCATTACATCTAGAAATGTTAAGAAAATCTTGTCTTCCTGCGATGCTGTATTGGTTCCTGGTGGTTTTGGAGATAGAGGTGTTGAGGGAATGATACTAGCTTGTAAGTATGCTCGTGAAAATAAGATTCCTTATCTCGGAATTTGTTTGGGTATGCAGGTAGCACTTATTGAATATGCAAGAAATGTCTTAAAGTTAAGAGGCGCACATAGTACAGAGTTTGACTCAAATACAAAACACCCCATTATCGCTTTAATTACTGAGTGGAGTGATATGTCAGGCAAGCAAGAGCAGAGAGATAAAAATTCTGATTTGGGTGGCACCATGCGCCTAGGCGGCCAGGTTTGTAAATTAAAGAAATCATCTAATGCATACAAAATGTATAAAAACTCAGAAATTATTGAAAGACATAGACATAGATATGAAGTAAATCCAAACTATGTAGATGCACTGTCTAGTGCTGGATTGGAAATTGTTGGTAAATCCAAAGATGGTAAGTTAGTTGAGATGATAGAAATTAAAGATCATAAATGGTTTCTTGCTTGTCAATTTCATCCTGAGTTTACATCTAATCCAAGAGATGGCCATCCTATATTTAATAGCTACATTAAGAGTACAATAACTAAATAACTATGAATGATTTAGAATTAAGAAATTTCACTATTGGCAATAATAGAGCTATGACACTTATGGGTGGAGTGAATGTTCTTGAGTCTAGAGACCTTGCTATGCAGGTTGGGGAAAAATTTAAATCTATTTCAGATGAATTAGGAATTAATTATATTTTTAAAGGCTCATTTGATAAGGCTAATCGAAGCTCAGTATCATCTTTTAGGGGTCCTGGCCTTGATGAGGGTCTAAAAATATTACAAGAAGTATCAACTGAATTTAATGTAGCGGTTGTTACTGATATCCATGAACCAAGTCAAGCCATGCCTGTTAGTGAGGTATGTGAGATAGTCCAAATACCTGCATTTCTTGCCAGGCAAACAGATTTAGTTGTCGCTGCTGCAAAAACTTCATCTATTTTACAGTTTAAAAAACCACAATTTTTATCTGCACCAGAAATGAAGAATATTATTGAGAAATGCGAATCAGCTGGTAATCAAAAAATAACATTATGCGAGAGAGGTAATTCCTTTGGTTATAACAATTTGGTTGTTGATACATTGAATTTCCAAATCCTTAAAAATTTAAATAAGCCAACTATTTTTGATGTAACTCATTCCCTGCAACTTCCTGGTGGGCTAGGAAATGCTGCAGGTGGAAGAAGGGAGTATCTATTAAGTTTAGCCAAGGCTGGTATCTCTCAAGGCATTGCTGGGCTATTTTTAGAAGCCCATCCAGATCCAGATAATGCTAAGTGCGATGGTCCTTGTGCGCTTCGTTTAGATATGGTTAAACCTTTCTTAAAACAAATCAAAGACCTTGATAGTTTTATTAAAAACCAAGAAATTTTAGACATTTCATAGTACTCATGACTATTCAATCAATTAAAGCTATTCAAGTATTAGATTCTAGAGGTCTGCCCACTGTCTCATGTAGTATTTGTCTTGAAAATGGTGCCAAAGCAAGTGCTATCGTTCCTAGTGGAGCGTCTACAGGAACAAAAGAGGCGCTAGAATTAAGAGACGGAGGCACTCCATATATGGGAAAAGGAGTCAAGAAGGCTGTAGATAATATTAATAAAATAATTTCTCCTCTTGTTGTTGGCCTTGACCCAAGAGATCAAAAGTTAATTGACGAAAAATTAATTGCTCTTGATGGAACTCATGATAAATCTAATCTTGGTGCAAATGCTATTTTAGCGGTCTCTCTTGCCGTATCACATGTTGCTGCAATTGATAAAAATAAACCTCTTTATGCTCATTTTAAAGATATATATGAAGATATAACTGGTAATGAAATTTCCTCCAATCTTCCAATGCCTATGCTAAATATATTGAATGGCGGAGAGCATGCTGATAATAATATAGACATACAAGAGTTTATGATTATCCCAAAAGGAGCTCAAAACATTAAAGAAGCCCTAAGGTGGTCCTCAGAAATTTACTGGAATTTAAAATCTATTTTAAAAGCAGACAAATTATCAACTGCAGTAGGTGACGAGGGTGGTTTTGCACCAAACCTTCAAAATAATGAAGAAGCTATAAAGCTTATAATAAAAGCTATAGAGGAAACAAATCTAATACCTGGAAAAGATATTTTTATTGCACTTGATTGTGCTGCAAGTGAATTTTATAAAAACAATCAATATAACCTATCTGGGGAAGGTAGGTTGCTGAGCTCTGAATCTTTTGCAGATTATCTCGAAGAGCTTGTCGATACCTACCCAATTATTTCTATTGAAGATGGAATGGATGAAAATGATTTCGAAGGCTGGAAGATTCTTACAGAAAAAATTGGTCACAAATGTCAGTTAGTTGGCGATGATTTATTTGTTACAAACAAAACTATTTTTCAAAATGGTATTGAAGAAAACTTAGCAAACTCAATTCTTATTAAATTTAATCAAATAGGGTCTATTACTGAAACCATAGAAACAATCAATTTAGCAAATAAAAATAACTATAAATCAATTATCTCTCACAGGTCGGGAGAGACTGAAGACACCACCATCTCAGACCTTGCTGTTGGCCTTGGAACAGGACAAATAAAAACTGGAGCACCATGTCGATCAGATAGGGTTGCTAAATATAATAGGCTTCTTTGGATAGAAGAGGAAAATACAAACCTCCGCCTATTTTAATGAATCGTATTTTTTATATATTATCAGCATTTTTAGTGCTGATAATATTTGCTTTATTAAATAGTATTTTTTTTGGTAAAAATAGCTATCATCAAAAATCAATTCTTGTGGAGCAAACAAATCATCAAATTATCAAAAATGACGATTTAAAAAAACAGAATGAAATTTTGGAATTCGAAATTGAAAATGCACAAATCTCCAATGAACATATTGAAAATTTTGCTAGAGAAAAGTTGAATTTAACATACCCTGATGAGGAGTTTATTTCATTTGAAAATAAAAAAAATATAAAAGATGAGTAGTAAAATTTTAGCCATAATTCCAGCAGCAGGAATTGGACAAAGGTTTGGAACAGATAAGCCAAAACAATATGAATATATAGATGGTATGACTGTTATTGAGTCTGCTGTAAAACCATTCTTAGATTCAAATTTAATACATAGTATTGTTATTCCTGTTTCAAGCTCAGATTTATTTATAAAAGAACAAAGTTTTTTTGACCATCCCAAAGTAACAATTGTAGAAGGGGGATTTACTCGTGCTGAATCTGTATATAAGTCCTTATGTCATGTAGAAATTGATAGTTTTGACTTTGTAATAACTCATGATGCTGCCAGACCAAATGTTACTGAGGAAGATATAGTAAATATATATGAAGAAATAATAAAAAAAGATTCAGATTGCTCAATTTTTTATATACCAGTGGTAGATTCAATTAAAAAAATTCAAGAAAAGAAAACATTAGATAAGGCTAATTATTACCTTGTTCAAACACCCCAGATATCAAAAATCAAAAAACTTGAACAGGCATTAAAAATTTTGATTTCAAAAGATATAAACATTCCAGATGAATCCTTTGCTATAGAATCACAAAATTTAGATATATCTAGGCTTATGGGTAGATCTTCTAATATTAAGATCACACACAAAGATGATATCAATCTTTTGAGAAAATTCTCTACTAGAGTTGGTACCGGATTTGATCTTCATACATATAAACCAGGTAAAGGTTTTATGATTGGAGGTTATTTCCTTGAGTGTGAATATGCGATTGAGGCTCATTCAGATGGTGATGTACTGCTTCATTCAATTGCAGATTCTATTTTAGGTGCCTCGGCACTTGGCGATATTGGAATATTCTTCTCAGACAAAGATATTAAAAATAAGGGACTAGATAGCAAAAATATAATTAACTTTTGCATCGAAAAAATTAACGAACTTAACTTAGAAATTTATAATATCGATGCAACTATTATTTGTGAAATGCCTAAAATATCTCCACATAGAGAGCAAATTATAAACAGCTTATCAAGCATTCTTAATTTACCAAAATCAAAAATTGGTTTGAAGGCTACAACAGCTGAAAAGACTGGTATTATAGGTAAAAATAAGGCTATAGCAGTCCAATCTCTAGTAAATCTTAAGTAGAAACTATGAAAATATTATTAACAAATGACGATGGTTATCTAGCATCTAATATTCAACATCTTTTTAAAAGACTCTCAAAAGAACATGATGTTTGGATGATTGCTCCAAAAGGAAACTGTAGTGGAATGAGTGCAGCAATATCATTTTTAAAGGAAATTGAAATTACTAAAATTGATGAAAAGATTTATGCAGTCGACGGGACTCCGGCAGATTGCACTTATTTTGGACTACTAGGTATGGTAGATTTTGAATTTGATATGGTTGTTTCAGGTATAAATCATGGCGCAAATATTGGCAATGATGTCATATATTCTGGAACTGTTGGTGCTGCCGTAGGTGGTAGAAAATTGAAATATCCACCTATTGCATTATCTGTTGCATCTTATGACACATCTAATATTGATTTTATTGTTAATAAAACCGCCTCAATTATAGAAGATGTTATAAACCTTCCAAATGACTATCATGGGATAGTCATTAATGTAAATTTTCCTGACCTCTCAGAAGATGATTGCAAAGGAATAAAAATTACTGCTTTAGCTCAAAGAGGTATACCATCCAAGCCAATAGAAATTGAATCTAAAAAAAATACTAAAAAATATAGATATAACTTGTCTGGAGAGCCTGTTCAGGAAGAGCATTTAACAGATGCTGAGGCCGTTAAAGATGGTTTTATTTCAATATCTGTTCTTGACTATAGTCTAGATAGATCAAACTTGAGAGAAAATCTCCAAAAGCACTTCAATGAATAATTCAGGTTTTACCTTTAGAAGGGTTAGAGAAGAAATGATTGAAATGCTTCTTGAGATGGGCATTAAAGATTTTAGAGTTCTTGATGCTATGTCACAGATTCCAAGGCATATATTTTTAGATGAAGCTTTAAGATCACGTGCATATGAAAATAGATCTCTAACCATAGGATTTAAACAAACTATTTCTCAGCCATTTATTGTTGCTAGAATGACAGAGTTGTTAATTTCTCACACCAAATCTCGTGGGAAAATACTTGATAACGTTTTGGAATTAGGATCAGGTTGTGGTTATCAGACTGCAGTTCTTTCATATTTTTGTGAGCAAATTTATGCTGTTGAAAGAATAAAACCTTTAGTTGCTAAGTCTAGAGAAAATCTTCGCGAACTAAAAATTAATAATGTTCTTTTTAAGCATGGGGATGGTTTTATAGACTGGGATAAAGATAAAAAGTATGACGGAGTTATATGTGCAGCTGCTCCAAGGCAATATCCTCAGGAATTAATAGAATGCCTTAATAACGACTCAAAAATTGTGATACCTGTTGGTAATTCTAAAGCACAACAACTTAATGTGATTACAAAACACGTTGATGGAATTACGGAAGATATTTATGATGAAGTTTCATTTGTTCCAATGTTGCCAGGTATATCTATGGATGGAAATGATTCATGAGTGAAAGAATAAGATTTATTATTGCTGGTTTCTTTGTTGGCCTTGCTGAACTTTTGCCTGGAATTTCAGGATCCACGGTAGCAATAGCATTTAATGTTTACGACAAATTTATTTTATTTTTAGCTAATCTAAAATTATCAAATTTATCATTCAATCCAAAAAAACTTAACGAAGTATTTTTTCTAGATTTAATAATACCTTTTTTTATTTCAATGGTTTTAAGTGTAGTACTTGCATCAAATTTAATACTTTTTTTGTTAACTTCATACACTGAATACTTTTTATATTTCATAGGTATTCTTATGTGCTTGGTTGCTGCTTTGATAGGAATGAGAATAAAAAAAGAATTTGGCGAGCATATTAAGCTTAATATTCAATTCATATCAGGCTTAGTTTTTGGCTTCTTGTTAGGTAAATACAGCTCAGCACCAATTGAGCCTTCCCTTGTTTTTATTTTGTTTATGGGATTTGTGGCTTTCTCATTTTTCTTACTACCTGGGATATCTGGAAGTGCAATATTGTTATCTTTTGGAGTTTATGAAATTATTATTAGTTCTATCGGATCAATGAATTTAAATGTGTTGATGCCTTTTTCTGTAGGGTGTTTGATGTCAGTTTTAATAATGCCCAAAATTCTTAATAGACTTATTAATCAATACAAGCTAGAAGTAATGACATTTTTTACAGCTTTAATTTTAATAAGTGGAGTAAATATTCTACCAATATGGGGCTTGTTATAAGTTTAGTAAATCTCTTTTATTACTTACTGTCTCAAACTTCTTAGCTTCAGGAAGCGGTTCTTTTGCTTCTGTAATATTTTCATAAACCTCTGAGAGTCGAGCATTAATTTCAATAAATTCAATTTGATCATCAGGTAATTCATCTTCAGACAAGATTGCATCAATAGGGCATTCTGGTTCACATAAAGCACAATCAATACACTCATCTGGATGAATGACAAGGAAATCAGGACCTTCATAAAAACAATCAACAGGACAGACTTCAACACAGTCAGTATACTTGCATTTTATACAGGCCTCAGTCACAACAAAAGTCATATAATATTCCTAGAATTAAAGTATTATTAAATGGTGACTTTATGATAAAAAAGAAAAAAAATAAACTTTAAAGTTGTAAATTTCTTAAATAGTAATATACTGTATAAATATACAGTAAAGGAGATTAAGATGCCAAAATCAAAAGATACAAGTAATAAAACACTAAAAGATACACTTGCAGATATAGATAGCCATTTCGGTAAAGGTACCGTTATGAGAATGGGGGATAGAGAAATGTTAGATATCCCATCAATTTCTACAGGCTCAGTGGGTCTAGATATCGCTCTTGGTATTGGTGGTATTCCTAAAGGTAGGGTAACTGAAATATATGGACCTGAATCATCAGGTAAGACAACATTGACACTTCAAATAATTGCTCAGTGCCAGAAAGATGGCGGGACATGTGCATTTATAGATGCGGAACATGCTCTTGATCCTCAATATGCAGAAAAACTAGGCGTAAATGTTGATGAACTTTTACTTTCTCAGCCAGATACAGGTGAGCAAGCTCTTGAAGTTGCTGACATGCTTGTTAAATCAAAAAGTGTGGATTTAGTTATTATTGATTCTGTTGCTGCGTTGGTTCCAAGAGCAGAAATTGAAGGTGAAATGGGTGATCATCATGTTGGTTTGCAGGCAAGATTGATGTCCCAAGCTTTAAGAAAAATAACAGGTAATATTCAAAGATCTGGAGCAACTGTAGTTTTCATTAACCAAATTAGAATGAAGATTGGTGTAATGTTTGGAAGTCCTGAAACAACTACAGGTGGTAATGCTTTAAAGTTTTACTCTTCAGTAAGACTAGATATTAGAAGAATTGGTGCTGTTAAGGAGGGAGATGAAATAATGGGCAACGAAACAAGAGTAAAAGTTGTTAAAAATAAAGTTTCACCTCCATTCAAGCAAGCTGAATTTCAAATAATGTATGGCCAAGGAATAAATTCTGAGGGCGAAATATTAGACTATGGTAATAAATTAGGTTTAATAGAAAAGTCTGGAGCGTTTTATAAATTAAATGGTGAAACTATTGGTCAAGGAAAAGCTAAGGCAGGATTATTCCTAAAAGAAAATGCAAAAATTCGTGAAAATCTGCTTGAAGAAATACGAAAAGAATATATAGCAAACAAAGCAAAATCTACAAAGTAGTTTTTTGTTGATACACTAATCCCTATTAATTATTTTTTAATAGGGATTTTTTTATGGCTCAAAATGCATACATAGTATCAGCAGTTAGAACAGCTGGTGGAAAAAAGAATGGAAAATTAAGTGGATGGCATCCTGCAGATTTAGGAGCGAAGGTATTAGATGAGCTGGTTTATCAAACTGGTATTGACCCTAAAGATATTGATGATGTTATTTTTGGCTGTGTAGATCAAGTAGGAGCTCAATCAGGAAATCTTGCAAGAAATGCAGTTTTAGCATCTAGTCTTCCAGAATCAGTTCCAGGAACAACCGTAGACAGACAATGCGGTTCATCTCAACAAGCAATACATTTTGCAGCTCAGGCGGTTATGTCTGGTACGCAAGATGTTGTAATTGCTGGAGGAGTTGAAGCAATGTCAATGGTACCAATTGGTGCTAGTGTAAAAGATGGCTTTGATGCGGGTCACGGATTTCCTTTCAATGCTGATGGAATAGCTGCAAGATATCCAGATGTATTTTTTTCACAATTCACAGGTGCGGAATTGGTTGCTGATAAATGGAATTTATCAAGAGAAGTGTTGGATGCCTTTGCACTTGAAAGCCATAAAAAAGCCAAGCATGCCACTGAAATGAAATTTTTTGATTTAGAGATACTTCCATTGGCTGGTAAAAATGAGCATAACGATACTGATTTAGTCTTAGCTGATGAAGGTATTAGGTTTGATGCCTCCATAGACGCACTTGCTGGTCTTAAAACTGTCGTAGAGGGTGGAGTCATTACTGC
Source organism: uncultured Gammaproteobacteria bacterium (assembly GCA_964469915.1). Taxonomy (GTDB): domain Bacteria; phylum Pseudomonadota; class Gammaproteobacteria; order Magnimaribacterales; family D2472; genus SCGC-AAA076-P13. The sequence goes on along the minus strand of CAYXZT010000001.1, from coordinate 63,358 downwards.
AGGAAATGCTAGTCAGATTACTGATGGTGCTGCCGCAATTATGATTTGTAACGATGAGGGTTTAAAAAAGATTAAATCAGATCCTAGAGCAAAAATTACAGCACTTTCTGTTGTGGGAGATGATCCTGTCTTTATGCTTACTGGTCCAATACCTGCATCTCATAAAGTCTTATCAAGAGCAAATCTATCTATTGATGATATGGATCTTTATGAAGTAAATGAAGCATTTGCTCCAGTTCCATTAGCCTGGGCAAAAGAACTAAATGCTGATATGACTAAACTTAATGTAAATGGTGGGGCTATGGCGCTCGGACATCCATTAGGCGCAACAGGAGCTAAACTGATGACTACCATGTTACATGAGCTAGAGAGAAGGGATGGTAAATATGCTCTCCAGGCAATATGTGAAGGCGGTGGTACTGCAAATGCGACGATTATAGAAAGACTTTAAAAATATATACAAATGCTTAGTACTATATTTTTGAACAATTACGTATCTTTGATATAGTTAAATAAACAACATATTAATAATATTATGATTTCAACATTTCAAATTTTTCTTTTCTTCGTTTTCTTTTTAACAATTACTGTTCTCTATCTTGGAATTAAAGTTGTTCCCCAATCTAAAGTTTATGTGATTGAACGTTTTGGTAAATATACTAAAACTCTGGAATCTGGATTATCAATAATTGTTCCATTTGTTGATAGTGTTGCTCATAAAGTTGATATTCTTGAAAGACAATTACCTAAATTTCAAATATCTGTAATAACAAAAGACAACGTTGAAGTTGGGCTAGTTTCTACAGTATTCTTTAGAGTTTTAGATGCTTCTAAATCAGTTTATAGAATTAAAAATATTGATCTTGCAATTGAGAATACAGCCATTTCTGTTATCAGATCTGCTGCTGGTCAACTAGAACTTGATGATCTTCAATCATCTAGGGAGTCTATGAATTCTGAAATTAAAGATCGACTTGTAAAGGCAGCAGAAATTTGGGGTGTTGAGGTAACAAGAACTGAAATTCTTGATGTTCTTGTAGATGAGCAAACAAAAGAATCACAAAGACAACAGCTAAATGCAGAAAGAGAAAGAAGGGCAACTATTGCAACAGCTGAGGGTAATAAAAGAAGTATAGAGTTAAATGCTGATGCTCAGTTATACGAGGCTCGCAAGGTTGCTGAAGCTGTTAAAGTATCTGCCGATGCCGATGCTTATGCTGTCAAAATTAAAGCTGATGCTGATGCAGAACAAACTAGAGTTGTGGGACAGGCTATAAAAGATGACGGTCAGCCAGCTATAAATTATGAAATTATGAAAAGACAAGTTGATGGTTTAACTGCAATTGCTTCATCAGGCCAGTCAAAAACATTAGTAGTTCCATCTGATGTAACGAAAGCTCTTGGAAGTCTAGAGTTACTTTTAGGATCAATAACTGATAAGCCTAATAACAATGATTAGTTTTTTAGAAAATCCTGATATTTGGTTAATTTCAGGAATTGTCTTAATGATAGTAGAAGTTTTTTTTGGCTCCCTTGTTATATTTTTACCAGTTGGTATGGCCTCATTGATAGTTGGATTAATTTATAAATTTCAAAATAATTTCGAACTAAATATAATTGAAAATTGGGCCTATGCACTAGTACTATGGGGAATAATTTCAATTATTATTTCTTATCTTATTCAAAGATATTTTAAAAATAATGAAGGTGGAAACAAAGATATTAATTCCTATTGATTTAACTACTTAAAAAAATCCAATATTGTTTTTAAATTAGAAATGTCATTTAAAGAAGAATCTCCACTCCTTGATTTTAACTCAACCTCATTTGTTTCAATATATTGCTTACCAATTACAATATTTAGAGGTATACCTATAAGTTCTGAATCTTTCATTTTAGTCCCATAACCATCTTTACGGTCATCAAGAAGAACCTCGTATCCCATCTCTTGAAGATCCTTATAAAGCTTTATTGAGGCCTCTGCAATCTGTTGATCTTTTTCATAACCAATTGCAATAATATTTATATCAAATGGTGAAATACTATGAGGCCATATAATTCCCTTATCATCATTGTTTTGCTCAATAGCTGCAGCCACCAACCTTGAGACTCCAACTCCATAGCATCCCATATGAAGAGTTGAAGCTTTACCTTCATTATTTAGTACATTAGCTTTCATATCTTCGGCATAAACTTTTCCTAATTGAAATATATGACCAACTTCGATCCCTTTTTTAATTTGGATAGTGCCTTTTCCATCTGGAGAAGGTTTACCTTCCAATGATGAAATATCCTCTCCTTCTTTTAAAAGAAGCTCAGTATTGATTGCAAATTCAGATTCACTACTAATTGCAATTGTATCCTCACCAGTTTCTGCAAGAACATGGAATTCTTCAGAAGTATCTCCTCCAATAGCACCAGAGTCCGCTGCAACAATCTTATAATCTAATCCAATTCTTTCAAGAATATTTTTATAGGTGTTTCGCATAGTTAGATAAGTAGACTGAAGGCATGCTTCATCAATATTAAAACTATAGGAATCTTTCATTAAAAATTCTCTTCCTCTCATTACTCCATACCTTGGTCTAACCTCGTCTCTAAATTTTGTTTGGATTTGATATATATTTAGTGGAAGTTCTTTATAGCTTTTTACATTGTTTCTAATTAAATCAGTTATAACTTCCTCATGTGTTGGACCTAAACAGAAGTCTCTTTCATGTCTGTCTTTAATTCTTAATAGCTCAGGACCCATTTTTTCCCATCTATTTGTTTCATTCCACAATTCTTTAGGTTGAACCATAGGCATTAGAACCTCTTGTGCTCCTGAGGCATCCATTTCCTCCCTTACAATGTTTTCAATTTTTCTAAGTACTTTTAGACCTAATGGAAGCCATGTGTATATTCCTGAAGCAACTTTTCTTACCATGCCAGCTCTGAGCATTAATTTATGGCTTATAACCTCAGCTTCTTTTGGTGCGTCTTTAAGTGTCGGTAGTAATAGTTTTGAGAACAACATTTTATTAATTTGTTTTATATAAATCCTTATGGTTTATAATTTTATCTTTTTTTTAAGTACTTATGCCGATTTATGACTATAAATGTTCAGATTGTGAGCATGAAATTGAGATAATTCAGAAGTTCAGTGATGAACCAAAAACTTTATGCCCAAAATGCAACAAAGAAAGTTTATTGAAAATGGTATCTGCTCCATCATTTAGATTAAAAGGAGGAGGGTGGTATGAAACTGATTTCAAAACTGGAAATAAAAAAAATCTATCATCAAATGATAATAAATCATCAAAAAATTTAACATCCGACTCCAAGAAAGAGCCTAAACAAGATAAGATTACTAAATAAATAAGGAAATATTATGAGATCTCACTATTGTGGAGAAATTACATCCAAGAATCTTGATGAAGATATAACAATTTGTGGCTGGATACACAAAAGACGTGATCATGGTGGTGTTATATTTTTAGATGTTAGAGATATTAAGGGAATTTGTCAGGTAGTTATAAACCCTGATAATTCTAAGTCATTCAAGATAGCAGAAACCTTAAGAAATGAATTTGTTGTAAAGATATCAGGTACAGTTAAACAAAGGCTTGAAGGAACAGTAAATAAAAATATGACTACTGGAGAAGTAGAGCTTAATGCTGAAAATATAGTTATTCTAAGTAAGGCAGTCACCCCAGTTTTCCCACTTGATGATTATCAGGATGTTAATGAAGATGTTCGCTTAAAGAATAGGGTGTTAGATTTAAGAAGACCTGAGATGAATCATAGAATTGTTACAAGATCAAAAATAAGTTCAACAATAAGAAACTATTTAGATTCTAATGAATTTCATGAAATTGAAACGCCAATTTTAACGAAGGCAACACCAGAGGGCGCAAGAGATTTTATTCTTCCAAGCAGAGTTCAATCTGGTAATTTCTTTGCATTGCCTCAGTCTCCTCAGTTATTCAAACAGTTGCTGATGATGGGAGGCTTAGATAAGTATTATCAAGTTGCCAGATGTTTTAGAGATGAAGATCTTAGAGCAGATCGCCAACCTGAATTTACTCAAATAGATATCGAGGCCTCTTTTGTAGATCAAGAATATATTATGGAAATTGGCGAAAATATGGTCAAAGAGCTTGTCCATAAGTTTTGTGGTGATGAATTAGAGACTTTTCCTATATTAGATTGGCATGATTCTATGAGAGATTATGGATGTGATAAGCCCGACTTAAGAATACCTTTAAAGTTAGTAGAGGTTTCTGAGTTAGTTCAAAATGAAGAATTTAAAGTTTTCTCTGACCCTGCAAAAGATAGTAAATCTAGGGTTGTTGCTCTAAAGATACCAGGTGGTAATTCTTTATCGAGGGGAAAAATTGATGAATATACTAAGTTTGTCTCAAAACTTGGAGCTAAGGGGCTGGCGTATATAAAAGTCAATGATAAAAGTGATATCAAAAATGGCTTGCAGTCACCAATTCTTAAGTTCCTTAAAAGTGAGACTATAGAATCTATCGTATCAGAATTAGATTTACAAAATGATGATCTTCTATTCTTTGGGGCAGGTAAAAGCTCTGTTGTAAATTTAAGCATGAGTAGCCTAATTAAAAAAATAGGTGACGATTTAGATATGTATTCATCTAAATGGGCCCCATGCTGGGTTGTAAACTTCCCAATGTTTGAAAGAAATAGTGAGGGCAATCTTACATCACTTCACCACCCATTTACTCTTCCAAAGTGCTCAACTAAAGAGTTAACTGATTCAGCAGATACCGCATTAGCTCATGCATATGATGTTGTACTAAATGGATATGAAATTGGAGGGGGCTCATTAAGAGTCTTTGACACTGAAATGCAAAAAACAATATTCAGTATATTAAATATTACAGAAGAAGAAGCTGATAGTAAGTTTGGCTTCTTATTGAAAGCTCTCTCATCAGGATGTCCTCCTCATGGAGGGATAGCATTTGGTCTTGATAGGATTGTTATGCTCATAACGGATACTACAAATATTAGAGATGTAATTGCATTTCCTAAAACCCAGAGCGCAACTTGTTTATTAACTGATGCTCCAAGTAAAGTTGATAACTCTCAACTAGAAGAACTAAAAATTATAAGTACTCACAAGGAAGAGTAGATATGGCAGGACATTCCAAATGGGCGAATATTAAGCATAGAAAGGCTCGTCAAGATGCATCGAGAGGCAAGGTTTGGACTAAAGTTATCAGAGAGATAACTGTTGCTGCAAAGGGCGGACCCGACCCTGACGATAATCCTAGATTAAGATTGGCCTTAGATAAGGCTAATGCAGCAAATATGCCAAAAGACAATATTAAAAGAGCTATAGAAAAAGGCTCTGGTACTGGTGAAACAGGCGCATTAGAAGAAATTATCTTTGAAGGGTATGGGCCAGGTGGTGTTGCAATATTGGTAGAAACTATGTCAGATAATAGAAATAGAACTGTCTCTGATGTGCGTCATGCTTTTTCCAAATTTGGAGGTAATCTTGGTACAGATGGATCTGTATCATATCTTTTTAATAAAATTGGAATAATTCATATTTCAAAAGGTACCTCAGAAGAAGAGTTGATGGATATTGTATTAGAGTCCGGTGCAGACGATCTTATCGATGAAGGAGAGTATTTTGAAATCATTACTTCAAGTACTAATTTAAGCAATGTACTTGAATCATTAAAAAATAATAGTATAGATAATATTAACGCAGAGCTTACTTTGAGAGCAGAGACATCAGTAGCTATTGATCAAGAAATGTCTGAAAAAGTTTTAAAGATCATGGACTTTATGGACGAGCTTGATGATGTACAAGAAGTGCATACTAATGCAGAATTTCCAGATAATTTTGAATTAAAAGAGTAAATATTGACTATAAACTCACGAAATAAAGGCGCAACTTTTGAAAGACAAATTGCAAATGCGCTTATTAATGATCTTAACTTAACAAACCCAGTTAAAAGAATACTTGAGCAAACTAGAACAAAAGAACTCCCAGATCTTATGCTAGGTAATTGGTGCATAGAATGCAAAGCTTATGGAACAGGTGCTGAGCCAAGGCCTGATTGGTGGGATCAAGTCTTAGCATCTTCAAAAGGAGCAGATTTAAAACCGGCATTGGTTTATAAATTTAATAATAGGCCAATTAAGGTAAGAATTTTGGCCTCGTCGATAAATAAAGAAATTAAAAACACTTTAGTAACAGTTGATTTGTTGTGGCCTGACTTTATCCAAATCTTGCTGGAATTATTTCAAAAAGATATTGAGCTTCATGAAAACAACTTTCAAGCCTAAGGATTTACAATTAAAAGTATATGTAGAGGACACAGACTTCCAAGGTTTTGTATATCATGCAAATTATATTAAATTCTTTGAAAGAGCTCGATCGGAATTTCTTGAATATAATAATATTTCTCAAAAAAAACTAAGAGAAGAAAATCTTGTATTTGTTGTTAAACGAATTGAGACAAATTTTCTTTCTCCAGGTAGGCTTGGAGACGCTTTGGCAGTAAAGTCTTTAATTGAAAAAAAATCTAATGCCCGCTTAATATTTAATCAACATATAGTTGATTTAAATGACACAAGAGAGCTGTGCAATGCTTTGGTTGAAGTATGCTTAATTAACATTAAATCAAAAAAACCAAAACCTTTGCCCGATGATTTATTATTGTTACTAAATGAGGAAAATTAAATGAATGATATTTCTGTATTAAATCTCTTTCTTGAAGCTGGAATAGTTGTAAAAATTGTAATGATGCTTTTACTTCTTGCGTCACTATTAACATGGATAGTTATAGTTGAGAGATATAACTTCTATAAAAAAATCAAAGATATTAATACAAGTTTCCACAATAGGTTTTGGAATGGCGAGGACCTAAATACCTTATTTGATGAAATTGAAGCTGAGAGCACTTTACTTTATGGCTCTCTGGGTGTTTTTCATAGTGCTTTTAAGGAGTTTAAACAATTAAACCCAAACGAGACCATCACTGAGCTAGATTTAGAAGGAATAAATAGATGTATGAGGGTAGCTATTGCAGCAGATGAAGAGGAGATGAATAAGCATCTACCATTTTTAGCTAACGTGGGATCTGTTAGCCCTTATGTTGGTCTTTTGGGGACGGTCTGGGGTATTATGACCTCATTTCAAGGCTTATCTGATGCTACGCAAGCAACAATCAATGCAGTAGCTCCAGGCATATCTGAGGCACTTGTAGCTACTGCTATGGGTTTATTCGCCGCTATACCAGCAGTTATTGCTTTTAATAAATACACCTCTGAGCTTGAAACTATGAGTCAATCCACCTTAATTTTTTCTGAAGAGTTGGCGAGTATTTTTTATAAACAATCTATAAAAAATAAATGATTTATAGATTAGCAAAGAAGAAAACTCTTAAAGCTGAAATCAATGTTGTGCCTTATATCGATGTGATGTTGGTATTGCTCATTATCTTTATGGTGCTTTCACCATTACTAATTCAAGGTATTGAAGTAAACCTACCTAAAACAGATACCACTAAAATGAGTGTTCAAAATGAACCGCTGGTTATATCAATAGATAGCAAAGGTAAATATTATTTAAATATCGGAGAAGAAGTTCTTCCCATTAGTATTGATGAACTAAAAAGAAAGTCGATGGTAATTTTTGATGCCAATCCTGATATTGAGGTGGTCTTTCAAAGTGACAAGGATGTAACTTTTGATAGTGTGGCAAAAGCTATGGCAGCAATACAAAGTATAGGAATATCAAAAATAGGAATAGTTACCACTGGTTATGGAAGTTAAATCTGAATATCTAATAGCATCTTTTTTTTCATTTTTAATTCATGCACTAATTATTCTGTATTTAATGGACTTCTTTTATTCCGAAAAACAAATTCGTCCAGTTCTAAGCCAGACAGTAGATGTAAATCTTATTTTTGAAGAGGAAATCATAAAACCTAAAAAGTTACCAGAAGCTGTGAAAGTGCCAAGTGTGAATCAGGTAGTTGATAAAGACATAAATATAGAACAAGACATCAAACCAACTAACACAGATGAGATTAATATAAGCATAAATGATCTCATTAAAATAGATAAAGCTGAGATAGCATCTAGTTCAGAAAAAGAGATTAATCAAATAAGCAGCATGATTATAAATATGGTTGAATCGGCATGGGTAAAACCTAAAAATATACAAGATGGGTTAGTCTGTGATCTAAGATTGGTTGTTAATAGAAATGGAAGAATAATTTCTGTAAGTCTAATAAAAAGTAGTGGCAATATTAGATTCGATAATTCGGCAATGAAAGCTGTTAATAGAGTTGAATCATTTAATTTTTATAATAAAATTCCTAACAATTTATATGCAGACAATTTTAAAAAAATTGTTATTACCTTTAACCCATCATGAAAAAAATACTAGTAATATTTCTTTTACCACAATTAATCTTTGCTGAGCTTGTTTTAGAAATAACTCAAGGATCAGATGATCCCTATGTGATTGCTTTGCTAGATTTTGATGGTGACGAAATAATTGCTAAACAAATAACTGAAATAGTTAACAATGATCTTAATAGAACTGGAGAATTTAAAATAATAAGTAAAGAAAAATTGTTATCTTCTCCCAAGAGCGAGGAAGAGATAAATTTTAACGATTTTAAATTACTTAATATTGATTATATTGTAATAGGTGCTCTTGATTCAGAAGATCAATTTAATTTATCAGTCTCGTATCAAATTTTTAGCGTCTTAAACGAAAATAAAATTAGAACATCAAAAGTCTTAGGCATACCAAATAAAATTAAACAATTAGCTCATTATATAAGTGATGGAATTTATGAAGAAGTTACTGGTTTAAAAGGTGTTGCTTCAACAAAAATTCTGTATGTATCTGAGCAAGAAGAAAATAATAAGTCACTTTATCAGCTTGTAGTTGCTGATGCAGATGGGGCTAATGAGCAGATACTTTTAAAAAGCTATGAACCTATTATTTCACCTGCATGGTCTCCTGATTCAAAAGAAATTGCATATGTCTCCTTTGAGACTGGAATAGCAAGGGTATATATACAAAATATATCTTCTGGAAAGAGAAGGGTTGCGATACAGAACACAAAACAAATAAGCTCACCTGCATGGTCGCCAAATGGAAATTTTCTATCTTTGACAATGTATCAAGACGGAAATGCAGAAATATATATTCTTAATCTAAAAAATAACAATTTAACAAGATTAACAAATCATTATTCAATAGATACTGAATCATCATGGTCTCCAGACGGATCAAGTATCATGTTTACCTCTGGCAGATCTGGGTCACCGCAGTTGTATGAAATCAAACTTAGTAGATTTAATTCAAAACCCAAAAGAATTACATTTGAAGGCAACTATAATGCAAAAGGATCTTATCTTAAAAACGGTGATGGGATAATATTTGTTCACAGGTCTAATAATGATTTCAAAATAGCTCTTAAGTATTTTAATGAAAACTTTATTAGGCCATTAACTGAGTCCAAATTAGATGAATCTCCTAGTATTTCTCCTAACGGTAATGTGATAATCTATGCTGTAACTGAAAACGGTGAAAGTCTGCTATCAGGACTTACACTCAGCGGTGCTAGATTTAGACTTCCTGCCAAAAAAGGTGAAGTAAGGGAGCCAGCGTGGTCAGGTTTTTTAAGGTAATAACAAGGAGATTTTATGTCAATAATAAATAGCAAAGGTATTCAAAATTTTTTATTTGCATCTGCATTTATAATATTTCTATCATCATGTTCAAGTATGAACGTCACCGAGGAGAGGGTTTATGATGGCGGAATTAAAACTGTTGAAGCTTCTGTTGTTGAAGTAAAAGATTTAGACTATGAAACAAAAGCTATTTTTGCTAATGCAACGGTTTTTTTTGAATTCGATAGCTACAATTTGACCTCCAAATCAATTCAAACTCTTAAAAGTGTTGTGTCTGTTATGAATGCAAACATTGAACTTAAAATAATTTTAGCTGGTCATGCAGATGAAAGAGGTACAAGAGAATACAACCTAGCACTTGGTCAAAGAAGAGCAGAATCAGTTAGAAACTACTTTTTGTTAAACGGAATTACACCATCACGAATATCAGTTAAAAGCTATGGTGAGGAAAGACCGTTGGCATCAGGTAATGATGAAGTAAGTTATGCAAAAAATAGGAGAGTAGAAATTAATTAAAAATGAAAGAGTTATTAATAGCACCTTCATTTTTATTTGTTCTTTTTTTTTCAGCATATGCAGCTCATGCTGATGACACAGAAACCTTACCAGAAGATATATTATTTCTTAAAATTCAAGAACTTGAAGTTGAGATTGCAGATTTAAGAAATAAAGTTGAATCCCAAGAGTATCTTATTCAAAAACTTATCAAAGAGTCAGTTTCTGTAGATGAAATAAATACACCTAACACACTTCCTCTGACAGGCAACCTGAGATTTAAAGGTATGGAAGATGTTCAAAGCAAAGAAGATGTCTTTGAGGGGGCTGTGAAAGCTCTTGAGGATCAAGACATAGAAAAAGCTTTTACTCTTTTTTCATATTTTATTGAAAACTTTAATGATAGTGATAAGAAGGCAATATCTTACTTTTGGCTTGGAGAGATTTCTTTTATTCAAAATAATTTAGATGCTTCTCAAAATTTTTTTATGGAGCTGATCTTATCCTACCCCGAACACTATAGAGTTCCCCTAGCTCATAAAAAAATGGGTGACATATTTCTTAAGAAGAATGAGCTAACTAAAGCAAAAGAGAAATATAATTTCGTTGTAAGAGAATACCCAAATGATACTGCTTCATCTTTGGCCTTGCAGTTATTGAAAAATATGGAATAATCACACTTTTTTATGCATAACCGTGGGTCGCTAGCTCAGCTGGTAGAGCAGTTGGCTTTTAACCAATTGGTCACAGGTTCGAATCCTGTGCGACCCACCACTCTTAGTGCATAATACAGTATGCAAAATCTTAAAATTTTTTTTAATAGATTTATCTCCGTATTTACAAAGGACTCCCTGCTTGCGAGTTTTCTTTTCTTTTTAGTTTTATCATCATGGTATATTCTTCGACCTGTTCGTAATGAGATGGCAGTAGCTAACGTTGACGAATTGCCTTTGCTTTTAGCATTTGGTGCTTTGGCAATGCTGTTGGCTAATCCAGTTTATGCGTGGGTTGCATCAAAATCTAATCTAAAGAAAATAATTACTTACTGTTATTCATTTTTAATTTTAAATTTATTACTCTTTCTTTTCTCATGGAGAGTTCTTGATTTAGGGGATTCGGTTTGGCTTGGAAGAATTTTTTATATCTGGTGCAACATATATTCTTTCTTTGTTGTTTCAATTTTCTGGGTGTTAATAATAAATATATATAGAAATGCAAAATCAAGAAGTTTTTATGGAGTCATAATGGCGGGAGGTTCATTGGGTGCACTTTTTGGTTCTGAAATATCTAAAAGGTTTGCATCATCTTTCAATGATTTTGGGCTTGAGCTTTTTTGCTTATCAGCAACTATTCTGCTTTCCTTGGCAATGATCACAGGTAGGTACCTAACTACGAAAGCCGAAAACAATCAAAAAGATAAAAATGTTGGTGGAAGTGGCTTAGATGGAATAAAGAATGTTATTAAAGTTTCAGAAATTCGGTCTATAGCAATATACGTATGGATATGGACAGGACTAATGACTGTTCACTGGATGACGGCAATTACAATTATAGATGGTTGGTCTCAAGATCCAGAGGAAAGAATTGTATTTTTTAGTTTATTGGAGCAAATCGTCACACCTTTGACATTAATAATGCAATTATTCTTAACCAATATATTTATCAAGTACCTTGGAGTTAAGAAAATTTTAATGACATATGGCTTACTCTTTATGCTTGTTTTCGTTCTTTATGGAACTATGCCATCAATAACAATCGTTGCAGTTGCAACAGTTACTCTAAGGTTGTTTGAGTATGGTCTTAATAAGCCAACACGTGAAACTGTTTATAGTACGCTTGCAAAAAATGATAGGTATAAGTCATCAGTATTTATAGATACATTTGTTTCAAGGCTTGGTGATTTATCTGGAAGTAGTTTTATAGGCCTTGGCAAATTTTTTAGTGTTGGGTTTAGTACTATGCCTCTGATTGCTATCCCTATAGCTGGAGTTTTATCACTAGCAGGTCTGAAGATTTCTAAAAATGAAAGGCTTAAAGATTTCTAGATTTATTAATACGCTCTTTTATGAGGACAATTTTTGTTAGTATGCTTTCTGAAGCTTGAAAATTATTCTTAGTAAGCTTTAATGCAAACTCTAACTGATTTAAGGCTTCCTCGTCTCTTCCCAATAAGACAAGATACTCAGCCCTGCTTTGATGATAGCCTATAATATTTTTACTGGTTCTTTGTATTTCTGAAAGTAATAACCATAAATCAGGATCAGAATTTCTTCTTAAAATTTGATCTCTAACAATTTCTTCAGACTTAAAGTAGAGACCCATTTCAAGAAGGAGCTTTGACTTTGTTATGGATAATGGGAAATTCTTTGGAGATATTTCCAAAAACTTATTAGCTAAAAGAAGCGCCTCATCATATTGTTTGGCTTCTTTTAAAATTTCAACCTTTGAGGTATTTAAGAATAAATTTTTTGGATATTTTTGTATTAACTTATCAATTTGTTTAATACTTAAATTAAATTTACCAATATTATTGTTGGCCAGTGCAAGGCCATATAGGTTTGAGTCAGTTGGGTTTTCTTCATACGCAGAGGAAAATGATCTTAATGCATTTTCTGGTATATTTTCATAGTAAATTTGTAATCTTGATTTTATAAGAGAAAATTCAAGTGAATTTTTTTTAGTTCCAATTTCAGACAAGCTTTCTGCAGCATTAAATGCATCATTAATCCTAGAGGTTGAAAGTGGGTGAGTTAATAAAAACTCTGGAGGTATATCTCCTGAAAGTCTTCTAAGGTCATTCATATTTTCGAACATCTCTCCCATTGACCTAGGGTTATAACCCGCCTTAATTAAATTTGTAAATCCAACTCTGTCTGCCTCTCTTTCAAAAAGCCTGCTATACCTCAAACTTTCACTCTGCATGAGAGCTGGTGCCATCGCTATGGCTTGAGGATTATTGCTTAAAATAGCGACTGCAATAGATGAAACCAATAATAATGCTGATGCAAGATTAGAATCTTGCGATTTTAAAACGTTTCTAGCAAAATGCCTTTGGCTCAAATGAGCAAGCTCATGAGATAATACTGATGCAAATTGACCTTCATTATCAGCATTTAAAAATAAACCACCATTTACACCAATTATTCCTCCAGGAGCTGCGAATGCATTTAAATTGCTATCATCAATCAAGATGATATTGAAGTAACGGTCCTGGACTTGGCTGTATTCTGAAAGCCTATAAATTAATAGTTCAGTATATTCATATATTAAAGGATCAGAAATAGTTCTTGCTTGTGCATATATTTGTTTTAAAAAAGCATTACCGATTGCTCTTTCTTGATCAGAAGATACAGCACCAGATACTCTGTCACCAAGCTCAGGTAATAAAATATCTTTCTTTTCAAAGGTTTGACCTTGAACAAAGGTGCATAACAAGAAGATAGTAAATAATTTAAGTATTTTCATTTATAAAATCTGTATTCTTTAGATTTGAACATAAAACTAACATAAATAATCTTTTTAGATATAATATATTTAACATTAATTAGACTTTGCTAGATGTTTGACCAATTTTTGGTACTCATAGTTCACTAATTTATATAAATAAAAATGCTAGATCAAATAAACTCCTTTCTAAAAAAAATATTTAGTAATGAAGAAACAATAGTTTTTTCTTTCGTTATTCTTTGTGCATTTTTGATGATGACTTTTTTTGGTTCAGTACTCACTCCATTTTTAATAAGTATTGTTGTTGCATATTTGCTTGTCGGTGTTCAAAAGAAGATAGAATCTTTTAATATCTCTAGTAAATGGGCGTTAGTTATTACATTTGCAATATTTATTGTTACTGGTGCGGCTATGCTGCTTTGGTTATTACCTATTTTATATACACAGCTTCAAGCATTTGTATTAGATGTCCCAGAGCTTTTTAATAATTTCTTAGAATTTGTATCAACATTGCCAGCTAAATTTCCTGAATTAGTTACATCAGAACAAATCACAGTTTTCTTTCAAGCTGTATCTTCAGAGCTATCTTCAATTACTCAAAATATTGTTAAATCCTCAATTGCTGGTATTCAAAGCACAATTACAATTCTTTTATACATAATATTATTTCCAATACTTGTATTCTTTTTCCTTTTCGATAGAAAAAATATAATGGAAGGCCTGTCCAAGTTAGTGCCTGGTAATAGAGAAATGTTTTCTAATATTTGGACTGAAATGGATATGCAATTAAGTAACTATGTTCGTGGTAAAACAACAGAGATATTTGTTGTTGGTCTTTGTGCTGCGATCATATTTTCCTTAGTAGGTTTAAAATACTCAGCTTTATTATCTGTTTTAGTTGGCCTATCTGTCGTAATTCCATATGTAGGAGCATTTTTGGTGACAGTTCCTGTCGTTATTGTGGGGCTGCTACAATTTGGCCTAACAAGTGAATTCTACATCCTTATTACCCTTTATCTCTTATTACAGATCCTTGATGGTAACCTGTTGGTGCCTATAATATTTTCTGATGCTGTGAAATTACATCCGGTTGCTATTATTCTGGCAGTATTTATCTTCGGAAGTATGTTTGGTTTTTGGGGCGTATTTTTTGCCATACCAATGGCAACATTTATAAAAGCAGTTTGGAATGCCTGGCCTTCAACCTAGTCCTTTAATAGTTTCCAAGACTTCATCAACATGACCGGGAACTTTTACAGATCTCCATTCTTTAATCACTTTTCCATCAGTACCTATTAAAAATGTGCTTCTATCAATACCAATATATTGCCTGCCATACATAGATTTGAGTTTCATGACATCAAATGCCTTGCATACCTTTTCATCTGGGTCGGAAAGGAGCTCAAATTGAAAACTTTGTTTTGATTTAAAATTTTCATGAGATTTAATACTTTCTCTTGAGACTCCTATAATTTCTGTATTTAATTTTTTAAATGTCTCAAAATTATCTCTAAAATTCTGACCTTCAGTTGTGCATCCAGGAGTACTATCTTTAGGATAAAAGTAAATTACTAAATTTTTACCTATAAAATCTTTATTTGATAGCTTTAAATTACTGGTGCATTCAGCATTAAATGATGGACATTTTTTACCTTCAAGTTTCTTAGTCATTTTGTTCCTTGTAAATTTTTAATAAAAATAGTGTATAGTCCTATTTTTTACCGAATTTTTTTTTCATGCAAGTATTACAAGGAAGTTTAGTTGCTTTAGTTACACCAATGTTGCCAAATGGCGATATTGATTATCAATCTCTAGAAAAACTAATCGATTGGCATATCCAACAAGGTACCGATGGTATCGTTTCTGTTGGTACAACTGGCGAATCTGCAACCTTAAATGTAAAAGAACACCTAGAAGTTTTGGCTTTTACCATAAAATATGTTGATAGAAGAATTCCTGTTATAGCTGGTACAGGTGCAAATTCAACAATTGAAGCAATTGAACTGACAAGTGAAGCAAAAAGGCTAGGAGCTGACCATGTTTTATTAGTAACACCTTATTACAACAAGCCAAACCAAAAAGGATTAATTTCTCACTACTCTGCTATTGCAGATGCTGTAAATATAAGTCAAATTTTGTATAACGTTCCTTCAAGAACTGCTTGTGATCTTTTGCCATCAACAGTTGCAATTTTATCTAATCATAAAAATATTACTGGTATAAAAGAGGCTGTTGCCGATGAAATTAGAATAAAAGAATTAGTAGCTATTTCAAAAGATGTAAATAATGAATTTTTAATTTTCTCTGGTGATGATCCTACTTTTATGAAATCTCTTCTTCTAGGAACCCACGGTGTAATTTCTGTATCTGCTAACGTAAGTCCTAATACTCATTCTCAGATATGTGCTGCAGTGAGAAATGGGGAGCTTGAAAAAGCTAAAAAAATAAATGACATCAATACAAATTTATATCGCTTAATGTTTGTTGAATCAAATCCAATCCCTGTTAAATGGGCACTATATAAGATGAATATGATAAAGAATTCAATTAGGTCACCTTTAATAGAATTAGATGAAACTTTTCATAAAGAAATAGTGTCAGAGATGATAAAATTACAATTATTATGAATAAAAAATTAATATATGTTTCTTCAATATTTTTACTATCCTCTTGTTCTTATTTAACAGGACCTGATGGCTATTTTCCAACCACAGAACATGATTTTCTAGAAGAAATAATTGAAACTGATATTACTATCCCTGAAGAACTATCAATACCCTCAAAGGAAAATCACTATCCAGTTTTAAGTATTGAAAATGAACTAAAAAATCAAGATGTACCTAAACCAAGACAAATTTTTTCGTCTTCTGGTAATAGTTCTGTTCAGCTTCGAAGGCTTGGTGAGTTGATGTGGATATACATAGAAACACTTCCATCTACTTCTTGGCCAATCTCAAAAAGTTATTGGGAAACTTCTAAATATGATGTGCTAGCCTCTAATCCTGATAATGGTGAAATTAAGATAAATTTTGATGAATCAAAAATTTTTGTTATGAAAATAGAACATGGCATTAAAGAGGCATCAACTGAAATTTTCCTTAATTTAGTCAATAAAGAGGATCAAGATATTATTAGCAACATTGAACTTGTTCAATCAGAGCTAGAAAATCTTGTAAATTATTTTGCAGAATCTGTTGATAGTTTTTCTGGAACTTCGCTTGCAGCTCAGAATCTTAATGAAATGAAAAAAGCAAAAATATTCACAGAGGATGGGCAAACAGTTATTGAGCTTAATCTTAATTTTGATAGAGCATGGTCATCAGTTACTAGGGCTATGGAGTCTGCTGAAATTGTTACAAATGATAAAAATAGAAATAATGGGATTTTTTATGTTAGTTATAGCAGTGAAGAAGAAGGCGGCTTTCTATCTTTCCTTGGTTTTGGAAGCAATTCAGAAAGTAGTAAAAGTACATTTAATGATGAGGCACAGTTTGAAGTAACGATTGAGGAAAAAAATAATAAAACCTATGTTCGAGCAAGATCAAAAGATGGTAAAATCGATAATTCTGAAGAATTATTATCAAAAATTAACGAATCTTTAAGCTAATGGAAAAAATACAAGAATTAACAAAAGGTAAGGCAAAATCCTTATTTACAACAACAAATGAAAACCAGCTGGTCATGCATTTTAGTGATGATACATCAGCATTTGACGGAAAAAAGAAAGAAGCTTTAATGGGAAAGGGCGCTGTTAATAATCAATTCAATGCTTTCATTATGGAGCATTTAGAAAAGAACGGCGTTGAAACTCATCATATTGAGGTTCTCAATAATAATGACTCTTTGGTACATAAGTTATCAATGTTTCCTATAGAATGCGTTATTAGAAATAGAGCATCTGGATCAATCTGTAGAAGATTAGGAACTGAAGATGGACTTATTCTAGAAAGTCCTCTTTTTGAATTTTTTCTAAAAGATGATGAGTTAGGTGATCCTCTAATCAATGATGAACACATTTTATCTTTCGGGTGGGCTACAAAAGATCAAATTGACCAAATGAAGCTTCTCACATACAAGGTGAATACGATTCTTTCCAAATTATTTATTGATTCAGGATTAATATTAGTTGATTTTAAGGTTGAATTTGGTGTTGCTGATAACAAAGTTCTTCTTGCTGACGAATTTACTCCGGATGGCTGTAGACTTTGGGATTCGGAGACCCTAAAAAAAATGGATAAAGATAGATTTAGGCAAGGTCTTGGAGATGTTGTTGAATCCTATCACCAAGTTGCTGATAGATTGGGTATGAATATAAAACTTGACTAAAATAGTCAAGTATTTATAATTCGTGCGTGAAACTTACCACTAAAAGCAGATACGCAGTCAATGCACTCACAGAATTAACAACTCTTGAAACTATTGGTCCAGTGTCCCTTTATGACATATCAGAAAGTCAAAATATAGAACTCTCTTACCTAGAACAAATATTTAGAAAACTAAGAATTGCAGGTATTGTTCAAAGTACAAGAGGAAGAAATGGTGGGTATAAGTTTGCAAAGGATCCATCTTCTGTAACCATAAAAGAGATTATGAATGCTGTGGAGGAAGACCTCGACGCAACAAACTGCAACGGTACAAGTACCTGCCATCATGGTAGGCAATGTAAAACGCATAAACTTTGGCATGAATTAAACGAAGTAGTAGATACTTATTTAAGTAAAATAACCATTAATAAGCTTGTAGAATCAAATAACAGTCCATATATAAGCTTAAGAGAGATAAGTTAAATGAGCACACAAAAAACAATATATTTAGATTATGCGTCAACCACACCAGTTGATCCAAGAGTTGCATCTAAAATGATGCAGTATTTAACTCCTGAGGGAGAATTTGGTAATCCAGCTTCAAGATCTCATCGCTACGGTTGGAAAGCTGATGATGCTGTTGAAGAAGCAAGATCACATGTTGCTAATTTGGTTAACTGTGATCCAAGAGAAATAGTATGGACTTCAGGTGCTACAGAGGCAGATAACTTAGCAATTAAAGGAGTTGCAAGGTTTTATAAATCGAAAGGTAATCATATTATTACATCTAAAATTGAACATAAGGCAGTTCTTGATCCATGCAGGCAGCTTGAAAGAGAGGGTTTTGAAGTAACCTACCTTGATCCTAATGAAGGTGGTGTCATTACTCCTGATGCTATTAAAAATGCCATTAAAGAAAATACTATTCTTGTTTCAATAATGCATATTAACAATGAATTAGGTACTCTAAATAATCTTGCTGAGATAGGAAAAATTTCAAGAGAAGCAGGTGCATTTTTTCATGTAGATGCCGCACAAAGCACAGGCAAGGTAGACATTGATCTTTCAACATTACCAGTTGACCTTATGTCTTTTTCTGCACACAAAACATATGGACCTAAAGGTATAGGTGCATTATTTGTTAGAAGAAAACCAAGGGTACGAATTGAAGCACTGATTCATGGCGGTGGTCATGAGCGAGGCATGAGATCAGGAACTCTTCCAACACACCAGATTGTAGGTATGGGCGAAGCTTTTAAAATTGCAAAAGAAGAAATGGACTCGGATCATGACAAAATAAATTCTTACCACGAGAAATTTCTAAAAGAAGCAATGAAAATTGAACATGCATATATCAATGGAGATCTTGATAATAAAGTACCAAATATCCTAAATATAAGTTTTAATTTTGTAGAGGGTGAATCTTTAATCATGGGACTTAAGGATATTGCAGTTTCCTCTGGATCTGCATGTACCTCAGCAAGCCTTGAGCCTTCTTATGTTCTTAGAGCGCTTGGAAGGAAAGATGAGTTAGCTCATAGTTCAATTAGGTTTTCATTTGGAAGATTTACCAGTGATGACGATATAAAAAATACTTTAGCAATTTTAAACAAAGTTGTAGATAGATTAAGAGAGTTGTCGCCATTATGGGAAATGCACTTAGATGGCATTGATCTCGAAACAGTTAAATGGAACACACACTAAATTAGGAGTTTTTATGGCATATAGTAAAAAAGTAGTTGATAAGTTTGAGAATACTTTAGAAAATCCGCAAGCTTTCAATGTTGGAAGGTTTGACCCTAAAGAAGAAAATATAGGTACTGGTATGGTTGGAGCTCCGGCATGTGGTGATGTAATGAAGCTGCAAATAAAATGCGAACCAAAAGGAAATACCCACATTATTAAAGATGTAAAGTTTAAAACTTATGGCTGTGGATCTGCAATTGCATCCTCAAGCGAACTAGTAGAAATGCTTATTGGTAAAACTCTAGAAGAGGCCAAAGAAATTAAAAATAAAGAGATCGTAGATGCTTTAGAACTTCCTCCAATAAAAATTCATTGCTCAGTTCTTGCAGAAGATTCAATAAAACAGGCTATAGAAGATTACGAATCTAAGCAGTAGGTAATTTTTATGAAAAGCATAAATCCATCCGACTTAAACTTTTCTGATAAAGCGATTAGTCATTTTTTGAATAGTCTTGCATCAAGAGGGAAGGGCAAAGGAATCCAAATAGGAGTAAAGAAAGCTGGTTGTTCTGGCTATGAGTACTATTTTGACTTTGTTGATGATATAGATGTTGATAATATTGTTTTTGAAAGAAATGGTTGCAAAATATATGTAGATAAATCTAGTCTAGATTTTTTAAAAGGAAGCCTTGTTGATTACTCCGAAGACGGACTTAATAAAGGAATAAAGTTTGTTAACCCAAATGCTAAAGCAGTTTGCGGTTGTGGGGAAAGTTTTACAATTTAGATAATGGCTAAAATTAAAATATGGCCCCATCATGAGCTCTGTCCTGATGGAGCAGTAATCAACTCACTCCCAGACGAGACTATATGTGAAGCAGCGCTTAGGGAAGGAATAAGAATTGAACATGCCTGTGAGATGTCTTGTGCTTGTACTACATGTCATTGCATAGTACGAAAAGGTTTTGATAAATTGGATGAGGCTAGTGATATTGAAGAGGATATGCTTGATAAAGCTTGGGGTCTTGAGCAAACATCTAGATTAAGCTGCCAGGCAATTCCTCCTGTAGATGAATGTCTTGAGATTGAGCTTCCTAAATACAATATCAATATGGTATCAGAGGATCATTGATGCAAGACTTAAATTGGAATGACATTAATGATATAGCAATTGAATTATATGATCAGTTCCCTGATATAGATCCTCAATGGATAAGCTTTCCTGACCTTCACTCAAAAATTTGCAATCTAGAAACATTTGTTGGCGACCCTGATCGCTCTAATGAAAAAGTTTTAGAAGCTATTCAGATGTTATGGATAGAAGAATATCAATAAGTCCCATATAATGGCTAAAATTTTTTTATAGGAATAATTATTATGGCAATAGAACAAACATTATCAATCATTAAACCAGACGCTGTTTCAAAAAACGTTATAGGTAAAATTATCTCTAGATTTGAAGATAATGGCCTGCATCTAGTTGCTGGTAAATTAATACATCTAACTGATGAGTTAGCTTCAGGTTTTTATGCAGAACATGAAGGAAGACCTTTTTTTAATGACCTTAAAAAGTTCATGACTTCAGGCCCGGTATTTGTTCAAGTTCTTGAAGGTGAAGGAGCGATTTTAAAAAATAGAGAGCTAATGGGTAGTACTAATCCTCAAGAAGCAGATGCTGGAACTATAAGAGCTGATTTTGCTGTTAGTATCGATGCAAACGCTGTACACGGATCTGATTCAGAAGCTAGCGCAATAAGAGAGATTAATTATTTTTTCAAAGATGAAGAAATAATATCTAAATAAATTTTGGAATCAAAAGAAAATCTTCTAGGCTATTCATTAAATGCCCTTGAAGATTTTTTTAAAAGAATTGAAGAGCCAAAGTTTAGAGCTAAACAATTATTAAAATGGATTCATCAAAAAGGCATCATTGATTTTGAATTAATGACAGATTTTAATAAGCCACTTAGAGAAAGGCTTAAAAATATTGCTGTTATTAAACCTCCACATATAGAAGAAGTCCATGTATCACCTGAAGGAACAAAAAAATACTTAATAAAACTTGATTCAGGTTCAATGGTTGAGATGGTTAGGATACCTGAAAAAAAGAGGATGACTTTATGCATATCATCACAAGCAGGCTGTGCACTTCAATGCACATTCTGTGCTACAGGCGCTCAAGGCTTTGAAAAAAACCTCACCGCTGCAGAAATTATTGGACAAGTTTGGCTAGCAAATTTTCATGATAGTAATGACCCTAATATTACAAATGTAGTATTTATGGGAATGGGAGAACCGTTGCTTAATTTTAAACCTGTTATTGAATCTGCGAAGATAATGAAAGATCAACTGGCATACGGCCTTTCTCGAAAAAGAATAACAATAAGCACTTCAGGTATTACACCTCAAATTGATCAGTTAACAAGCTCTATTGATGTATCCTTAGCAATATCTCTTCATGCACCTATTGACTCACTTCGTGATGAGATTGTGCCTATAAACAAAAAATATCCTATAAAAATGCTAATGGATTCATGTAAGAATTACCTATCTTTTTATGAAGGTAAAAGAAGCATTACTATTGAATATATTCTAATTGATGGAGTTAATGATTCGCCAGATTTAGCTAGGCAATTAACAAAGCTGCTCTCAAATATATCTTGTAAAATTAACCTTATACCTTTTAACCCATTTGATGGCTCCAACTATAAGAGGTCTAGTAAAGATTCTATAAATCAATTTAAAAATATTCTTATGAATAAAGGATTTATTACTACTTTAAGAGTTACTAGAGGAGATGCTATTGATGGAGCCTGTGGTCAGCTTGTAGGTAAATTAACAAGATCTGTTAAAGGTAAGAAGTTAATAAAACATCAATCAATATCATGACTGATTATTTAAAGTCTGCAAATTCTGCTAAAACTGGAATAAGCTTTAAAGATGCAAGGCTTGAACAAAAGTTAACAATTGAAGATGTTGCTGATAAGACTTTAATAAATATTAAATACATAAAAGCCATCGAATCAGGCGATTATTCAGACTTTCCAAGTGAGGGTTTTGCCAGAGCATATTTTATTAAGTATCAAGATTTTTTAGGCATACAATGCGATTTCCCATCTATTTATGTTTCGGAGAACAGAAAAGATCAGATAGTAAAAAAATCAGTTGCAGTCTTCAATAAGTCCTTTAAAAAATTTGTTCTTGCAATTGGCTTGGTACTTTGCATTTTAGTTGCATCTATTTTGATCAGAACCCTATTAGGCGATATAAATACCGAAAAAAAAGACCAGTATGAAACAGATATAAGCAAGGAATCACTTTCTCAAATAATAACCTCAGTTAATAAAAATAAAGCTATGGAATATGTACAAGAAGATATTCCAAATACTCCACTCTTGATGACAGAAAACCAATTACAACTAACTTTTTCAGATGAATGCTGGATAGAGCTATATTCTGGCGATACTCTTATTGAAAGTCAGTTATTTCAATCAGGTGATTCATATACTATATTTATCGAAAAGCCTTATAAAATTATTGTTGGGAATGCCAATGCTGTCACGGGAGCATATAATGGGGTTGAGATTGATTTTATTACCAATGCTAATAGACTTAATGTAAACACTATTATTTTTAACAATGAATGATTGGATAAAAAGGCGAGATACCAAAGCTGTAAATGTTGGCGATGTAATCGTTGGCAATAACAATCCGATTAGTGTTCAATCAATGACTAACACGAACACATGTGATGTACTTGCAACCGTTAAACAGATCAATGATTTAAAGGCTGCTGGGGCAGATATAGTAAGAGTATCAGTCCCTGGATTTGAAGAAGCAGCTGCGTTTAAAAAAATTAGGCGTTCTGTCGATATCCCTCTAGTCGCAGATATTCACTTCGATTACAAAATAGCACTTGAGGTTGCTGATACTGCAGATTGCCTAAGAATAAATCCAGGCAATATTGGTAAGGAAGATAGGGTAACTGAAGTCATCAATGCAGCAAAATATAATAATATTCCCATAAGAGTTGGTGTAAATGCCGGGTCCCTTGAAAAAGATCTTCAAAAAAAATACGGGGAGCCAAATGCAGATGCCTTAGTTGAATCGGCTCTAAGACATGTTGAAATATTAGATAAATTTGATTTCGATAATTATAAAATGAGTCTAAAAGCATCTAATATCGAAATGACTGTTGAGGCATATAGAAAAATATCTAAATTGATTGATCAGCCTCTTCATCTTGGTATTACTGAAGCAGGAAGCTATAGAGCTGGTACTGTTAAATCTTCTATTGGTGTTGGTATGCTTCTTTCTGAGGGAATCGGAGATACTATAAGAATTTCTCTTGCTTCTGATCCTGTAGATGAAATTAAAATTGGCTGGGATATATTAAGAAGTTTAAATATAAGAAGCAGAGGGGTAAAAATTATTGCATGCCCAAGTTGCTCTCGCCAAAACTTTAATGTGATAGAAGTTGTTAATGAACTAGAAGAGCGCCTCGAAGATATAAGCGAAGATATCGAAGTAGCTGTTATAGGATGTTATGTTAATGGACCAGGAGAAAGTAAGGCTGCTGAAATAGGACTAACTGGCGCTAGCCCTCAGAATTTATTGTATGTTGATGGTTCGCCTGATAAAAAAATTAACAGCAAAGATATAGTAAATGAAATAGAAGATAGGGTAAGGACAAAGATATCTTTAAGAGACTCAGTAGAAATAATAGCAAGGAGCTGAAATGGATAAAATTCACTCATTAACTGGAATGCTAGATCATTATGATGATGGCGATAGAGATAATATATCTGTAAAAATATTTGAGACTGAGAAAAGAATTAAAAAAATTTTTTCAAGTTACAAATATAGTGAAATTAGAACTCCAGCGCTAGAGGATACAAACTTATTTATTCGTTCTGCTGGAGACTCATCTGATATTGTAAATAAAGAGATTTATTCTTTCGATGATAGAAATAATAAAAATATAGCTCTTAGGCCAGAGGGGACTGCAAGTGCAATCAGAGCAATAATAGAAAAAAAACTTGATCAATCAACTCATAAAATATGGTACATGGGGCCTATGTGGCGATATGAAAGGCCACAAAAAGGAAGGTACAGACAATTCTATCAAGCAGGAGTAGAAATTCTTGGTTATGAGGAGGGAGCGGCAGAGTTCGAGATAATATCGATGGTTTGCTCAATAATAAAAGAGTTTAATCTAAAAAAATGTACAGTAAAAATTAATCACCTTGGTAATCAAGATAGCAAAAAATCTTTCTGCGATGCTTTGGTTTCATATCTTGAGCCTTTCAAAGATAAATTAGATGAAAAAGACATTTCTAGACTTAGTAAAAACCCACTACGAATTCTTGATTCAAAAAATAAAGAAACTCAGTCACTACTATTAAACGCTCCATCAATTAAAGATTTCATTGAACCCTCCGCATTAACTCTTCTTAATAAAATCCAAAATGAATATAAAGATATTTGTAACATTGAGGTTGATTACACCCTTGTGAGAGGTTTAGATTATTACTCTGGCTTTGTATTCGAGGCGCTTTCATCGGATCTTGGAGCTCAAGATTCTTTTTTAGGTGGCGGTCGATATGATAATCTCTCTTCAAAACTGGGTGGCAAAAGTCTGCCGTCAATTGGTATGGCAATTGGAATTGAAAGATTTGCTAGCTTAATCAGCGACTTCACTCCTTCGAATAAAATTATTTCATTTATTACACTTACTAGCAATTTAGAGTCAAAACCATATAAAATAGCGCACCAACTAAGGTCATTGAATAGTGATATTATTTTGGATTTACAGTTATCTGAAGGTAGTCTTAAATCTAAACTAAGAAAAGCAAATAAGAATAATTCTGACTATGCAATTATTATTGGAGAAGAAGAATTAAGAGAGGGAACGGCGATCATTAAGTTTTTGGATGATGAACTAAAAGATCAGGAAACTGTCTCAATTAGTGACCTATATAGTTTTTATAAGGCACTATAATTTCAGGAAGTAATTATGAACGAAATATATGATAACGACAGCAGATTTGCAGGCTTACAAAGTTTTTTTACAAAATATAAAACAATTCTATTAATATCTTTAGTATCTTTTCTTCTTGCCTTTGCAATTACATTCTCAATGAACTTTATTGCAAAAAATAGTAATGAAAAGGCAGCATTAATATTTAATGAATGGTCTGATTTTGTTTCCAAAGATGATGAAGCCAATGCTCAAATTAAGTTTGATGAACTTATTACATTATATAAAAAGACCGGATATACAAAAATTGCATTGTTAGAGGTAGCAACAAAACAAGCATCTAATGGTGATATTGAAGGCGCTCTTGCTAAATATAGCTTGCTTATTGATCTCACTGATGGCTTCAAAGGCAACAAGATATATAACAAACTTGCTAGAGTTAGTTCTGCTAGACTTTTAGCATCTAAAGAGCAATTTGATGAAGCCTTAGCAATGCTTGATAAATACTCAACTTCAACAACTAATGCTTATATACACGAGTTAACTGGAGATATTCTGGTAAAAAAAGAACAATCTTCTCTCGCAAAAGAACAATATCTCAAAGCAGAAGATTTGTATAGTGATGAAACTTCAAAATCTATTGTTGCAATGAAGCTGGCTAATCTTAAATGAATACTTCTGCAAAACTTTCTTTAAGAAACCAACTAATAACTATCTTTTCAGTGATGTTTCTGGCTTCATGCTCTTCACTGGAATCATTAAAATTTTGGGATAATGATGAAATAGATTTAGATGAGCCTAGGCCTTTGAACACAATTACAAATAAATTTGAAGCAAAGCGAAATTGGGAAATTAAATTTAATGGTGAAAATAGTTTAGGTAATTTTATACCTGCATTTAGTGGAGATAATTTATTTGCTTCCGATAGCTCAGGTAACATCAAATCAATAAGCGCCTCTTCTGGTAAGGTTAATTGGGACATTGAAACAAATTTTCTTTCATCAGGTATAGCTGCAGGTTTTGGAATATTAATTGTTTCTGATTTAGATGGAAATGTGATTGCGATTGACCAAAAAGATGGGAGTGAGCTTTGGTCTGTTAATGTAAAAGGTGAGGTTTTAGCACCCGCTGCTATTGATGCAAAATTCATTATTGTGAAAACTGGTTCAGGTGACCTGATGGCTCTTGATAAAATTACCGGTGAAATTAAATGGTCTTATAGGTCTAAGCTTCCAACTCTAACAATTAGGGGAAGCAGTAGTCCGGTCATATTTGAAAATCAAATCTATGCAACCTTTGACAATGGAAGGCTTGGAGTTTTTCAAATAGATTCAGGCTTTCCTGTTTGGGATGGAGCTATTTCATATGTAAGTGGCGCATCAGAGCTTGAAAATATTATAGATGCTGATTCAAATCCTGTAATTGATTCAGGCTTAGTCTTTACAACTAATTACCAAGGTAATTTAAATATTTTTGATATTGCTCAAAAAAGGTCTGTATGGACTGCAGAAGCTTCCTCATTTCACTCTCCTGTTGTTCTCAGGGGAATGATGGCTGTTGTAGAGTCAGATTCATCTATTAAATCTTTTTCTATGAAGACATTTGATGAGTCATGGAGTATTGATGACTACTCTAATAGGCTTCTCTCAAATCCAATAAGTTTTAATGGTTATATGGTAGTTGGCGATCTTGAAGGATTTATTCATATAATAGATCCCTTGAATGGAAAAACTATAAGCAGAAAAAAAATATCTAAAAAACCTATTAAAAGTTTAATCAGTAGAAGTGAGAATTTTTACGTAATTGATCAAGGATTCAGTTTATATTCAATAAGTATATAAATATGAAACTAGTTTATGTTTACTTCAATCGCAATTATAGGTAGGCCAAATGTCGGCAAATCAACCTTATTTAATAAGTTAACAAGATCTCGTAAGGCAATAGTTTCTGATTTTTCTGGGCTTACAAAAGATAGAAACTATGGTTACATTACTTTTGGAGATCAAAAAACTTTATTAATTGATACCGGCGGCATAGCTCAGGACGAAACAATATTAAAAGAAGATATTGCTGAACAGGCATGGATTGCTGCTGAGGAATCAAGTCTCATTATATTTCTTTTAGATGGGTCTGAGAATTTAAATAAAGAAGATTTAGATATTCTATCAAGTTTGAGAAAGCTTAATAAAAAATTTATAACTGTCTTAAATAAAATTGATAAAAAAACAGACTCACTACTTAAATTAGACTTAAACAAAAAAGGTATTAACAATTACTTTGAAATAAGTGCTGAGCATTCACGAAATATCACAGATCTCCGTTCCTTTATTAAAGATTCATTACCTAAAGAAAAATATGAATCGCCAGAAGGAAAAAAAATAGCTGTTTTAGGAAGACCAAATGCAGGAAAGTCTACTTTTATTAATAAATTTATTAAAGAAGATAGATTAATCGTATCTGAAATTGCTGGTACAACTATTGATGCCATAAGTATTCCTTTTTCTGTAGGCGATAAAGATTTTATTTTTATTGATACTGCTGGTATTAGAAAGGGTTATAGAAATAGTCATAAGATTGAGTATTTTTCTTACGTAAGAGCAATGCATTCAGTTGAAGAATGCGATGTTGTAATTTTTATATGCGACGCACAAGAAGGAATAGTTGATCAAGATCTTAAAATAATAAATATGATTTGTGAAATGGGCAAACCTGTTGTAATAGCTTTTAATAAAATTGATTTGTTATCTAAAATACAAAAAGAAGAAATTTATGAAACAAAAAGGGCTCAGTCAAATTTTGTTGCTGATTTCATAAAAGTAGAGATATCTGGTACAAGAGGTCTAGGATTTAAAAGGCTTTTTAGAATTGCGAATGGTCTTAT
Source organism: uncultured Gammaproteobacteria bacterium (assembly GCA_964469915.1). Taxonomy (GTDB): domain Bacteria; phylum Pseudomonadota; class Gammaproteobacteria; order Magnimaribacterales; family D2472; genus SCGC-AAA076-P13. The sequence continues at coordinate 34,887 of CAYXZT010000001.1, read as the reverse complement.
TGAAAAGGCACAAAAAAAGCACTCAACATCATCATTGAATCAGATGCTTAAAAAATTTGTATCTCAAAGTGCTCCTCCATCAGTAAATGGTAGAGTTTTGAAGTTAAAGCATGTCCACTTTGCAGGCATTAACCCTACTACTTTAGTTATTCATTCCAATCAAGATAAAAAGATCCCTCAGAACTATAAAAAATATCTTGAAAACTCTTTTAGATCAGAACTCAAACTGCAAAGCATTCAATTAAGATTAATTTTTAGAAAATCTGAAAATCCATTCGAATCTAAAGTTAATAAATTAACTGACCGGCAGATAAAAAAGAAACAAAGATTAATCAAGTACAACAAAAAAAATAAGAAGTAATATTTTTTTTGATAATCAGATAAAGAATTCTCCTGTATAATCTCACCACACTTTAAAATACAAAAAACTATAAATTTTTGAACATGAATCAAAGACCTGTATATATTGACTTAAGAAAAATAAAGTTGCCAATGTCTGCCTTTTCTTCCATCACACATAGACTCTCAGGCATGTATATCTTTTTTATATCTCTCCCTCTTTTTATCTATTTGCTTTTTGTTTCTACAAAAAACAAAACTTCATTTGATTTAATTTATACAAGTCTTCAATCTATTTCAGTATTTAGTGTTTTTGTCTTTATAAGTTTTTCTATACTTTGGTACCACATACTTACAGGCGTGAGACATCTTGTTATGGACTTTTTTCACATAGGAGAAACCTTAAAAGGTGCCTATTACTCATCAATCTTTGTCCTTGTGTTATGGGTTCTGACAACAATTGGTCTATTTGGATATTTTTATTTATGAAAGGTTCAGTAATTTGGTTTATACAAAGATACAGCTCTCTAGCTATACTCGCATATTTTTTATATATTGCTGCATATATCATAAATGCCTCTGGTTCATATTATGAATGGACTCGCTTTATAGCTTCAATTGAGATGAAGGCTATAACCTCAGTTATCTCTGCTCTAATAATATGCCATGCATTTATAGGTCTTTGGACTGTTGGAACAGATTATTTGACACAAAGAACACTTGGTTTTTTAAACTCAGGATTATCAAAAAAGGCTGAACTCATAAGAGGCATATATTTGTTTATATTTATATTTAGTGGATTACTTTATTTAGGATCAATCTTATATATAATATGGAAGATATAAATGATTAGTATAATTAATTATAAAAATGAATAATAAAGGTCTTTAATGAATAGTATTTTAGCCAATGATATAAAAACAATAGAATTTGATGCCCTTATAGTGGGCGGTGGAGGCTCAGGAATGAGAGCCTCACTAGAGTTAGCTAAATCTGGGCTCAAAACTGCAGTCGTATCAAAAGTGTTCCCAACAAGATCTCATACTGTATCTGCTCAAGGTGGTATTACATGCGCTATAGCAAGTGCTGATCCAAATGATGATTGGAGGTGGCATATGTATGACACTGTTAAAGGTGCAGATTTTATTGGAGATCAAGATGCAATAGAATATCTTTGCTCTGAGGGCCCCAAAGCTGTTTTTGAACTTGAACATATGGGTTTACCATTTTCGAGGTTTGAGAATGGAAGAATTTATCAGAGGCCCTTTGGTGGTCAGTCTAAAGATTTCGGTAAGGGTGGCCAAGCTGCCAGAACATGCGCTGCTGCAGATAGAACAGGGCACGCTTTACTACATACCCTATACCAAAACAATGTGAAAGAAGGAACAAACTTTTTAAATGAATGGTTTGCAGTCGATATAGTCAAAAACAGCAAGGATGAAGTAACAGGCGTTATTGCTTTTTCAATAGAGTCTGGTGAGGTTGCATATTTAAAAGCTCAGGCAACTGTTATGGCTACTGGTGGCGCAGGAAGAATATATGCATCTACTACTAATGCACTAATAAATACTGGTGATGGTTTGGCGATGGCTTTAAGGGCAGGTTTCCCGGCTCAAGATATGGAAATGTGGCAATTTCACCCCACTGGAATATATGGTGCAGGTTCATTGGTCACTGAAGGGTGTAGAGGTGAGGGCGGTTATCTCATCAATAAAGATGGTGAAAGATTTATGGAAAGGTATGCTCCAAATGTTAAAGACCTAGCTGGCAGAGATGTTGTAGCACGATCAATGGTATTAGAAATTTTAGAAGGAAGAGGTTGTGGTGAAAATGCAGATCACATATTTCTTAAATTAGATCACTTAGGTGCAGATGTTCTTAATTCAAAGCTGCCTGGTATATGTGAACTTTCAAGAACATTTGCTCATGTTGATCCTATATATGAACCAATTCCTGTAGTTCCAACTTGTCACTACATGATGGGTGGGACACCGACAAATGTTAATGGACAAGCTTTCAAAAGAATAAATGGTAATGACTCTATTATTTCAGGTTTATTTGCTGCAGGTGAGGCAGCATGCGTATCGGTTCATGGCGCAAACAGACTTGGCGGCAACTCTCTTTTAGATTTAGTTGTGTTTGGAAGAGCAACCGGTAAGCATATACAAGAAGAGCTTAAATCTGGCGGCGGTGTTGAGTCTTCTACCAATGATGATATAAATTCGTCCCTTGAACGTCTAAATAAACTAAATGAATCTAGTAGTGGCTATGAAACTGCTTCTGTTAAGCGAGAGTTACAGGAATGTATGCAAAATTATTTCGGTGTTTTCAGAAGGGGTGACTTTATGGAAAAAGGACTAAATGAACTGTCTGAAATCAGAGAAAAAGTTAACAACTTGCACCTACAAGATAAAAGTTCCGCATTCAATACTAGCAGGGTTGAGGCAATAGAACTTCAAAATTTATTTGAAGTTGCTGAGGCGACTGCCGTATCTGCATTCGAGAGGAATGAAAGTAGAGGAGCACATGCAAGAGACGATTACCCAGACAGAGATGATGATAATTGGTTATGTCATTCTTTTTATGATCCAATTGATAAAAAGGTTTCAAAAAGAGAAGTAAATTTTGCACCTACAAAAGTAGATGCTTTTCCACCCATAGTGAGAACTTACTAATGCCTGCTAATCAAATAGAAGTAAGTATGTACAGATATAATCCTGAACTGGATAAATTTCCGTATATGAAAAAATATAAAATAGATAAGCCGGCTAGAGATATTATGGTTCTTGATTTACTTCATTTATTAAAGGAAGAAGACGGATCAATTTCATATAGACGATCATGCAGAGAAGGTGTTTGTGGTTCTGACGGAATGAATATAAATGGTAAAAATGGTTTAGCATGTATAACACCAATCTCGTCAGTGTTAAAAAAAGATAAGATTGAATTAAGACCGCTTCCAGGCCTGCCAGTAATTAGAGATTTAGTTGTCGATATGACAGAATTCTATGCTCAGTATGAAAAAATAAAACCCTTCTTACAAAATAATACAACTGCTCCTGAGCAAGAAAGACTGCAATCACCTGAAGATAGAGACAAGCTAGACGGATTATATGAATGTATACTTTGTGCTTGTTGTTCAACAAGCTGCCCTTCATTCTGGTGGAATCCAGATAAGTTTGTTGGTCCAGCAGCTTTACTTCAGGCATACAGATTTATTGCTGATTCAAGGGATTTAGAAACAGTTGAAAGACTTGATGAGCTTTCAGACCCATTTAGTGTTTACAGATGTCATGGAATTATGAATTGTGTAAGTGTTTGTCCAAAAGGTTTAAATCCAAATAAAGCAATTGGTGAAATAAAATCAATGCTTTTGAAGTCTAAGAAGAATATAATTACATCCGATGGAACTAATTAAAAAGATTATTTAGACAATGAATCAATCAATGGAAGAGCTTTGGAAAAGTTCTCACATATCAGCGGGCCATGCGGATTATTTAGAATCTCTATATGAGATATACATAACTGACCCTGAAAACTTATCAACAGAATGGCAAAGTTTTTTTAATAATCTACCATCTGATTCAAATTCTAGTAGAGATATTTCACATCAAACCATTATCAATGAATTCAGAAATCTGCCAAGAACCTCAACCCTACTTAATGAAGAAATTGATGAAAGACAAGGCAAAGTTATCAGACTTATCCAGGCATACAGAAATAGAGGTCATCAAGAAGCAAAGTTAGATCCATTAGGCATGATGGATAGACAAGTTATTGAGGACCTTGATATAGAATTTCATGGCCTTTCTACAGATGATTTAGATGTTGAGTTTTATACTGATACTTTCTTAACTGGATCAAAAAAAGCAAGCTTAAGGGATATAGTCTCTAGTTTAAGATCTATATATTGTGGAACTATTGGAATTGAATATAACTACATAATGGATTCTGATGAGCGAAGGTGGTTTCAGAAAAAATTCGAGTCAAAGCTTGAGCAATACTCTTTTTCTAAAGAAGAAAAATTACATATTTATGAGAGGTTAAATTCTGCTGAAGGCCTTGCAAAATATTTGGCTGCAAAATATCCAGGTATGAAACGTTTTGGTATTGATGGATGTGAATCTTTAGTACCACTAATAGATGCAGCCATCCAGAATTGTGGAGAACTTGGCGCTAACCAAATATGTTTTGGGATGGCGCATAGAGGTAGATTAAACTTACTAGTTAATGTGTTAGGAAAACTACCTGCTGATTTATTTTCTGCTTTCGATGAAACTGCTGAGCTTGAAGGAGCAAATACTGGTGATGTTAAATATCACCTAGGGTTTTCATCAAATCTAAACACACCTGGTGGAGAAGTTCATGTTTCTCTTAATAACAATCCATCTCATCTAGAAATTGTAGATCCTGTCGTATTAGGCTCTGTAAGAGCAAGGCAAGATAGGCTTGGTGATTCAGAAAGAAAAAAAGTTGTTCCAATTTTACTTCATGGTGATGCATCTTTTTCAGGCCAGGGTGTTGTGATGGAATCTCTTCAAATGTCGCAAACCAGGGGGTTCTATGTTGGTGGAACAATACATATTATTGTTAATAATCAAATTGGTTTCA
>CAYXZT010000001.1:0-29837 GCA_964469915.1 uncultured Gammaproteobacteria bacterium | reverse complement strand
GGGTTCTATGTTGGTGGAACAATACATATTATTGTTAATAATCAAATTGGTTTCACAACAAGTAATAAAAATGATGCTAGGTCTACAGATTATTCAACTGATGTAGCAAAAATGATTCAAGCCCCAGTTATACATGTGAACGGAGATGATCCGGAGATGGTTGTTAACGCTGTAAAAATTGCTACTAAATATAGACATAAATTTAATAAAGATATTGTTATTGATTTATTTTGTTACAGAAGAAGAGGTCATAATGAAGCTGATGACCCATCAGCAACTCAACCGTTGATGTATAAAAGAATTGCAAAACATCCTTCTGTATTAAATCAATATCAAGAGCAGCTTATAACCGAATCTTATCTAACAAAAGAAAAGGCATTATCGATAAAATCAACTTACAGAGATTCACTAGAAGAAGGCAAAACTGTTGCTAAAAATCTTTCGCTAATTCCTAATAACGATCTTTGGTTCGATTGGAATGATTATTTGGATGTTTTATGGTGGCCTAAAGTTGATACGACTTTTAATAAAAATAAGTTTAAACAGCTTGGGTCTGAAATTTGTGATGTACCTGATTCTTTTGCAATTGGTAAACAAGCAGCAAAGATATTTGATGACAGAAGAAAGATGAGTGGTGGTGGTCTAGAAATAAACTGGGGTTTTGCTGAGACCATGGCATATGCAACTCTTTTATCTGAAGAATACCCAATAAGGATAACTGGTCAAGATGTAAGAAGAGGGACTTTTTCTCATAGGCATGCCTGTATTTTTGATTCAGAAAATGGTCAGGGCTTCATTCCTCTGTCAAAAATTGCTGATAAAAATAAAACAAGATTCGATATTTATGATTCTTTGCTATCTGAGGAAGCTGTACTTGCATTTGAATATGGTTACTCAGCAACATGGCCTACTGGCTTAACAATTTGGGAGGCTCAGTTTGGTGACTTTGTTAATGGAGCACAGGTTGTAATTGATCAGTTTATAGTTTCAGCTCAACACAAATGGGAAAGATTATCAGGTTTGGTAATGCTTTTACCTCATGGCTATGAAGGTCAAGGTCCTGAGCATAGTAGTGCTAGGATTGAACGTTTTCTTCAATTATGTGCATCTGAAAATATTCAAGTATGCGTTCCTAGCTCACCTTCTCAGATTTATCATTTATTAAGAAGGCAAGCTATTAGAAAGATGAGAACACCTCTAATAGTTATCTCTCCGAAAAGTCTACTTAGGAATCCAAATGCTGTTTCTACTATTGATGACTTAACAGATGGATCTTTTGAATGTGTCATTGATGAAAACATAAAAGATAAATCTAGCGTAACAAAGGTAGTACTCTGTTCAGGTAAGGTTTTTTACGATTTAAAAGAAAAAAGAGATTCAGAAAATAAAAGCAATATTGCTCTTGTGAGGATTGAACAATTGTACCCATTTCCATATGATGACCTCCAAGAAGTATTAACAACGTATGAAAACATGAAAGATGTTGTTTGGTGTCAAGAAGAGCCAGCTAATCAAGGTGCATGGTTTAGCCATAGGCATAGAATTCAAAGAGTGCTGGACAGGTTCGATACTAAAAGAGAAATCTCTCTTGTTAGCAGACCTGCAGCAGCAGCTCCAGCTGTTGGTATGATGAAGCTCCATCTAAAACAGCAAAGTCATCTTGTTGAAGAGGCTTTAAAATAGGAAACATTATGGCAATTGAAATTAAATCACCAACTTTTCCAGAGTCCATAGCAGATGGAACAGTAGCAAATTGGGTTAAAAAAGAAGGTGAAAGCGTTGGACAAGATGAGGTTATAGCTGAGATAGAGACAGATAAAGTTGTTTTAGAGGTTGTAGCTCCATCTAATGGTTTCGTTTCAAAAATTTTAAAAAATGAAGGCGATATAGTTAACAGTGCTGAAATTATTGGTGAATTTTCTGAATCAGATTCAGATAGTAAGTCAGATATAGTAGAAGAAAAAAAAGATGAGGTTATTGATAAAGCTCCTTTGACAGCTAAAGCCCCATCCAAAAGCTCTGCTAATAAAAATGGGCCAGCTGCAAATAAGCTCATTTCAGAAAATAATCTAGATGTTGGGTCTATTAAAGCATCTGGAAAAGATAACAGGGTAACAAAAGCTGATGTTGTAAATCATCTCATTAAAGACCAAGGCGCTTCTTCATCTGAGAGTTCTACCAAGCCCTTATCAAATAGGCCAGAAAAAAGAGTTTCAATGACAAGGCTTAGAAGTACCATTGCTAAAAGGCTAGTTAATGTTCAACAAGAAACAGCAATGCTTACTACCTTTAACGAAGTTGATATGATGCCAATAAAAGAGCTTCGATCTAAGTATGGTCAAGAGTTCGAAAAACAACATGGTGTAAAACTTGGCTTTATGGGATTTTTTGTAATCGCTGCGGTGCAAGCATTAAAGAAATCTCCGATTGTAAATGCCTCTATTGATGGAAATGATGTTGTTTATCATGGCTATCAAGATATTGGAGTTGCAGTTTCTACAGAAAGAGGTTTAGTGGTTCCTGTTATCAAAGATGCTGATACAAAATCATTACCTGAGTTAGAAAAGTCTATCTTAGAATACTCAGAAAAAGCTAGAGACGGTAAACTTTCGATTGATGAAATGCAAGGTGGTACCTTTACTATATCTAATGGGGGAGTTTTTGGTTCTTTACTATCAACACCAATTCTAAATGCTCCGCAAACAGCAATATTAGGTATGCATACTATTCAAGAAAGACCTGTTGCAATCAATGGTGAGGTTGTCATAAGACCAATGATGTATTTAGCTATGAGTTATGACCATAGGCTCCTAGATGGCAAAGAGGCTGTAAGGTTTTTAGTTTCAATTAAGGAGCAATTAGAATCACCTGAAAGATTGCTTTTAAATTTATAGGTAAGGTAATTATATGTATGACGTAATTGTAATTGGAGGCGGACCTGCAGGGTATGTTGCTGCAATAAGATCTGCACAACTTGGTCTTAAAACAGCATGTGTTGAAGAGTTTATTGATGATTCAGGAAATGCAGTGTTCGGTGGAACTTGTCTGAATGTTGGTTGTATACCATCAAAGGCTTTATTAGATTCTTCTCATCGTTACTATGAGGCTTCAGGCCACTTAAATACCCATGGTATAAATATTGAAAAGGTTGAACTTGATCTTTCAGCAATGATGGATAGAAAAAATGGCATTGTTAAAAAACTTACTGGAGGAATTGGCGGCTTGTTTGCAGCTAACAAAGTTACTCCAATATCAGGAAGAGGAAAGGTAGTTGCCGGTAATAATGTTGAAATAACAAAAGAAGATGGATCAAGCGAGGTCGTAAATGCAAAAAATATTATTATTGCAACGGGTTCATCGCCAATAGAAATTTCTGCTGCTGAGTTTAATAATAATATTGTTGATAGTACCGGCGCGCTGGAATTTACCGAGGTTCCAAAAACATTAGGAGTTATTGGTGCTGGAGTAATTGGTTTAGAGCTTGGAAGTGTTTGGGCAAGGCTCGGATCTAAAGTTACTGTTGTTGAAGCTATGGATGATTTTTTATTTATGGCTGATAAAGAGATAGCTAAAGATTCATTAAAAGAATTTAAAAAACAAGGCTTAGATATAAAACTAGGAAGCAGATTAACATCATCTAAAAATTTAAAAAAATCTGTAAAAATTTCATATGAAAGCTCTTCAGGAACTGAAGAAATGGAGTTTGATAAACTTGTTGTTGCGGTTGGAAGAAAGCCAAATATTGAAAATGTCTTTTCTGAAGATTCTGGGGTTCACTTAGATGATAGAGGTTTTATTAGTGTTGATAATCATTGTCAAACCAATGCATCAAATGTATGGGCAATCGGTGATGTTGTAAGAGGTCCAATGCTAGCTCATAAGGGTAGTGAAGAAGGAATTATGGTTGCTGAGAGAATTGCAGGGAAACATGCTGAAATGAACTATGATTTAGTACCTTCGGTAATCTATACCCATCCTGAAATTGCGTGGGTAGGTAAAAACGAAGAAGAGTTGAATGCAGAAAATATAGAGTACAAAGTCGGTAAATTCCCATTTGCAGCAAGTGGTAGAGCTTTAGCTGTAGATCAGTCAACAGGATTCGTGAAATTAATATCTGATGCAACTACAGATACTATTCTTGGAGTCCATGTTTTTGGCCCATCTGCTGCCGAAATTGTTCAACAAGCTCTCATCTCAATGGAATTTGGAGCAAGTTCTGAAGATTTAGGTTTAACAATATTTAGTCATCCAACTGTTTCCGAAGCTCTGCATGAGGCAGCGCTTGCAGTTAATAATGAAGCTATTCATATAGGAAATAAAAGAAAATGAATTTACATGAATTCCAAGGCAAGGCACTGTTTGCAGAATATGGCTTGCCTGTTTCAAATGGTAAGGTTATCTATGATGCAGAAGATGCATTAAAAGCTTGTAGAGATATAGGTGGTTCTAAATGGGTAGTAAAAGCTCAAGTTCATGCTGGCGGAAGAGGCAAGTCTGGAGGTGTTAAACTAGTCGAAACTCCCGATGAAGCAATCGAATTTGCAAAAAAATGGCTTGGTAAAAGACTTGTAACATACCAAACAGATAGCAAAGGGCAGTTGGTTAATTCTATTCTAATTGAGGAATGTACTGATATATCAAGCGAGCTATATCTAAGTGCAGTAATAGATAGGGATTCCCAAAGAGTAGTATTCATTGGCTCCAGTGAGGGAGGTGTGAATATCGAAGAGGTCGCTCAAAATACACCAGATAAAATAATATACGAAGCTATTGATCCTTTATGCGGAGCTCAAGGATTTCAGGCAAGAAAAATAGCAAAAGTTCTTAAACTAAATTCTGCACAAACTAAACAATTCACTCCAATGCTCAAAAACTTAATGAGGCTTTTTGTTGAGAAAGATCTTAGTCTCCTTGAAATTAATCCGCTTGTTATTACAAATGGTGGCAATCTTCATTGCCTGGATGCAAAAATCAATATTGACGCCAATGCAATATACAGACAACCACAAATTGCCGAAATGCATGATCCGTCTCAGGAAGATCCTAGAGAATCTGAAGCAGCTAAAAATGATTTAAGTTATGTTTCGTTGGACGGAAATATAGGGTGTATGGTTAATGGTGCCGGCTTAGCAATGGGTACAATGGATACTATAAAATACTTTGGAGGAAATCCTGCTAATTTTCTTGATGTTGGTGGGACAGCAACTCAGGAAAGAGTATCAAAGGCCTTTAAAATTATATTAGATGATCCTGAGGTAAAAGTAGTATTAGTTAATATCTTTGGCGGCATTGTAAGATGCGATCTTATTGCTGAAGGTGTTATAGCTGCCATTGAAGAAGTTGGAGTTGAAATTCCTGTCGTAGTTAGACTAGAAGGCAATAATGCAGATTTAGGATCTGAAATTTTATCTGAGGCTGGTATTAAAATTGAGAGTATTAATAATCTTGGCGATGCTGCCAAAAAAGCTGTGGAACTTGCAAAATGAGTATTTTAGTAAATAAAGAAACAAGAGTTATAGTCCAAGGCTTTACAGGATCGCAGGCAACTCTGCATTCAGAACAAGCTATTGAATATGGCACAAATATTGTTGGTGGAATTACCCCAGGTAAAGGCGGTCAAATACATTTAGGCCAACCAGTTTTCGATACTATGGATGAAGCTAAAAAAGCTGTAAATCCAAACGCTTCATTAATATTTGTTCCTGCTCCTTTTTGCAAAGATTCTATTTTAGAGGCAGCTGAATCTGGCATAGAATTGATCATATGCATAACTGAGGGTGTGCCAACTTTGGATATGCTTGATGTTAAAAAAAGGGTTGATGAGCTGGGCGTTACTCTTATTGGACCAAATTGTCCTGGTATTATCACTCCGGGTCAGGCTAAGCTTGGCATTATGCCGGCAAGTATTCATATGCCGGGTGAAGTTGGAATCATTTCAAGGTCTGGAACTTTAACTTATGAAGCAGTTAAACAGACTACTGACCTTGGGCTTGGCCAAAGTAGTTGTGTTGGTATTGGCGGTGATCCAATACCTGGTTCGTCATTCATAGATATTTTAAAACTATTTGAAAATGACGAGCAAACCAAAGCTATCGTAATGGTTGGAGAGATTGGTGGAACTGCAGAAGAAGATGCAGCAGAATATATTAAAAACCACGTCTCTAAACCAGTAATATCATACATTGCAGGACAAACAGCGCCAGCAGGAAAAAGAATGGGACATGCAGGTGCCATAATAGCAGGTGGTAAAGGAACCGCAGCAGATAAGATTGCAAAATTAAAAGAGTGCGGTGTTCATATTGCTGATAATTTAGTTGAAATTGGGGCTAAGGTAGCTGAAGTTCTAGATAGATAAATTATTCAAAAATTTTAACTTTCGATGAGAAGCAAAATTATTGAAGGTAAAGCTTTTTCTTGCTTTTTGTATCAACCAGATATCACATCTAATCCACAATGGTCCCTAAGATTAGTTCCTTCGGAAATTGAGCAGCAAAGATTTAAAAAATTAGGTTACAAAATGAATATGGAGTACTTAAATGGTTCTGAATTTGGCATGTCTGTTTTATTTAAAAGGAAGGTGGGGCATATGGATGATGTTCTAGAAAAACCCTCACTATTTAATATGAATAAAGTTCCTATGGAGATATTTGAAGAGCTTCCAAATGGTTCAAATGTAATAGTTAAATACAGTGAATGGGAAAGAATATCTATAACAGACAATATGCTTCATAAGGGTTTCGACTTAATATCTGTTGTTCTTTTAGATGAAGCACCAAGCCTTTTTTAAATAATTTCAATCCTCAAAAATTGCTTGATAATCAATTTAAGTCTTATAAGTGATAAGAAAGAGAATATAGTTAAGCCTATAATCATTCCATACCACATTCCTGCTGCACCCATTGGTTGATTGATACCAACCTTGGTAAGGTAATATCCCATAGGCATTGCAAATACCCAATATGAAATGAACAACAAGACCATGGGTATAAATGTATCCTTATAGCCTCTCAAGCTACCAAGTGCACCCATTTGAATCCCATCTGGTAATTGAAATACTGCTGCAAATATTAATAAACTTACTGCAAGATCAAAGACCAATGGGTCAACTGTATAAAAGCTTACGATAAATTCTCTAAATATTAAAATTACTATGCTGTTTAGGAGAGCTGTTAGCATACACATATATATTGTTGAATAGGATGCTACTTTTGCCTGCCTTGGATTATTTTCTCCGATTAAATTTCCTACTCTTGTTGCTGCCGCAAGCCCAATAGATAAAGGAACCATAAAAAACAAGCTAGCAATATTTATAGCTATAGAGTGACTAGCAACTATAGTTTCACCTAATGTGCCTAATATAATTGCTGCACCTGAAAACATACTAAGTTCTATAAAAATTCCTAGACCTATAGGAAAACCAAGTTTAAAGACCTCTTTAGTTGTAGAAGCTGAAGGCGGAGAGAATTCTGTAAATGGTTTAGTTTTCTTATAATGTTTTGATAAAGCAACATAGATGAATAGTGTAATCATCATCAAGAATGACACTATAGAGGTTGCTATACCACAGCCAACACCACCAAGTTTTGGTGCCCCCATCCATCCATACACAAACATTAAATCAAGTGGGATATTTACGAGCATACCGGCCGCAGCTATAAAAAAAACAGGAACCGTTAGAGTCATTCCTTCGCTATAACATCTTAAGCAAGTAAAAATAGTAATAAATGTAAAACCCAGAGCAACAGCCTTCAAATAGCTTATAGATATGTCAGTGATACTTTTTTCAATAGGTAAAAGTTCTAAAATTAAACCCATATTCATAAACAGTAAGCCAATTAGAATTCCAAGACCAAGAGCTATCCATAAAATTTCTCTAAGCTTCTTTCCTATTTCAATAAATTTTTTTGCTCCATATAGCTGAGCAACTATTGGAGTAACTGAAAATATAACACCAGATATAAACATCCAAATGGTTGTTGAAAATGCATTACCAACTGCTAGACCTGCAAGGTCACTTGAACTTGCTCTACCAGCAATGATGGTATCAGTTGCACCCATCAACATATAAGATAATTGAGATCCAAAAATAGGAACACCTATCTTAATAAGTTGTTTAAATTCAGTAATGTATTTATTAATCAATTTATTTTTACAGTAAATATTTTTTCGCTACTTTATCATATTAAAATAAGTTAACTAGGAGAATATAATCAGACAAGATAACAGACCATATTGGTTAAAAAAATTAGTAACAAAATTAATCAGGGTTTATGTTAATCATTTTCTTAAGCCTCAATTTTTATACCTAGGCAAAGGCGGGGCATACTTTAAACCAAAATATATCAACGTTTTCGGAAACAATGTTACCGTAGATGATTATCCAACTCTTATTGGCGCTAGAGACGCACATATTCAATTAACTTCATGGAATATTGGAAGCTTCAAGGGAGAAATTAAAATTGGTAAATACTCATTAATAACTCCAGGCGTCAGAATTATGGCAGCAGAAAGCATTATTATTGGTGATGCATGCATGATTGCCCATGGCGTTTATATATCAGATGCTGATTGGCATGGTATTTATGATAGGGCTGAGCCGGTTGGCAACACGAAACCAGTTGTTATTAAAGATAATGTTTGGATAGGAGATAGCGCAATAGTTTGTAAGGGTGTAACAATTGGTGCAAATAGTATCATTGGAGCTGGTGCGGTTGTCACTAAAGACGTTCCTCCAAATACTGTTTTTGCTGGCAATCCTGCTCAACTGGTTAAAAAGCTTGATGATGTCGAATTTAATACTAGGGCAAATTTCTTAGAGGACCCAGTGAAACTTGCAAAAGATTTTGATGCACTAGATAAATATACCCTTGGTAATAATACATTCATTGGTTGGATAATAAGTTTAGTCAATCCAAATGATACACATTAAAAATGAAGGTTTTAGTAGATGAAGGTATTAGAAATTTTTCAAAAATTGCCAATGAAATAGACAGCTTTTATGGTATTGAATTCATTTATGCAGACCACAAAGAAATAAACAATAACCTACTTTTAGATATCGACATTCTATTCGTAAGATCGACCACACAAATAAATGAATGCCTTTTAAGGAGCACTAAAGTTAAGCTTGTTGGATCTGCTACTGCAGGCTTTGATCATATCGATACCAATTATCTTAATTCAAAAAGAATAGAATGGTTTTACTCACCAGGCTGTAACTCAAGCTCAGTAGTTCATTATGTTATGTCCTCAATTGCTTATCTCCATTCAATAAATAAAATCAACCTAGAAAAAGAAACAATTGGAATCATTGGCTACGGTAATGTTGGAAGCAAGCTACATAATGTCTTAAACGCACTAAATATTAAAAATGTTTCTTATGATCCTTATAGAGATTTTCAACATCTTTGTTCAATTGAAGACATTATGAAATCTGAAGTGATTTCAATTCATGTGCCTTTAACACACAATGTTGAGTACCCCACCTTCAATATGGTTGATAAATTTTTTTTAGAGCAGTCGCAGGTTAAAACACTAATAAATACCTCAAGAGGTTCGATAGTAAATGAAAAAGACTTATTAGACATCAAAGATATTAATTATATAGCTGATGTATGGGAGCATGAGCCTGAGCCGTATAAGAAAATTATAGACAGGGCAGTTATTGCCACGCCTCATATAGCAGGTCATAGTTATGAGGGTAAAATCAATGGAACTTTAAATTTGCTTCTAACGCTTCTTAAATATATCAATATCAATAAAGAGGCTTTTAAGAAAGATTCTGAATTAATAGCAAGTTATAAAAGTAAGCATCTTATGGATACCAATCAATTAAAACTCCATCATTTTAGTGAAACTTATAATATTCATAATGAGTCTTGCAAGTTTAAAGATTTAATCAAAATATCTAATAAAAAATTACAAGCTACAAGCTTCAGAAAAATTAGAGCTGACCATCTAAAAAGACATGATATTTTTTAAATAGCTGAATATTTAATAAAATTTACAAAACTTCACAAAAAAAACTATCTTTTTCATGCTTTATATCGAAACGTATAATTTTTATATATATAATATGTATTAAAAAAATGTAATCTTTGGCCTAGATTTTTTTTGCACTTTATAATTTTGGCACTTAAATTGCATAGATTTTAAATATAAATTTCAAAAAATAAGGAATATCAATGAATTCAGCTAAAGTTAATGATAGATCAAAGAAAATTGCAAAAAAGTTAATAAAAAGAGTGCTTAGCACATCAATTGAAAACCCAAATAATCCAGAATCAATAGCCTTTTTTCAAGCTGATACTTATAGGTTTTATTTTTTAATGAGTTTTATGTGGGAATTCTTTGAAGGAAATGAAATTTCACAAGAATATGCTATATCTTTAGTGCCAAGAAAATTTGCTTCAAGGATTAAGAGACTTCAGGTATTAAAGCAGGCTGTTCAACTAGGTTTCATCTATGAACAGCAATCAGAAGTTGATAAAAGAAGAAGGATTTATGCCCCTACTGAAATTCTTCTTCATGATTTCTTGGCTTATGCTGAGAGTACTAACGTTGTTGTTGAGAAAAATACATAAATTAAATAATTTGATATTAATTTAGTTCTACCTATATGCATAGTTGTTCATTACAATTATCACATGACTAAAAACAAAGATAATAATTACTGGAAAAATAAACTATCAGAAGAAAGCTACAGGGTTACTAGAGAGTCTGGAACTGAAAGCCCGTTTACCGGAAAGTATTGGGATTTTAATGAATCCGGTATCTATAACTGTATATGTTGCAACACACAACTTTTTGAGTCCGATACAAAGTTTGATGCAGGCTGTGGATGGCCAAGTTTTTTTGTTCCAATGGATGAATCTTCCATCGAAGAGGTGCAAGATAACTCTCATGGAATGACAAGGACAGAAGTGAAGTGTAAAAACTGTGACGCCCATTTAGGTCATGTGTTCAATGATGGCCCTGAACCAACAGGATTAAGATACTGTATAAATTCTGCATCAATAGATTTTGATAAAAAATAAAATCAGCTATGCCCTCAACAAAAAATTCATTTTTTAAATCATTTAAAAAAGTTGGTCTGTGGACAGGCCTCTCCAGAATTTTTGGTCTTATAAGAGATATCTCAACTACAAGCCTTCTTGGGGCATCTGTCTTTCATGATATTTTTGTAGTTACTTTAAAAATACCAAATCTTTTTAGAAGATTTTTTGCAGAAGGAGCTTTCAATCAAGCTTTTATACCAGTTTACAGCGACTACTACTCTTCAAATAATGAGAAAGCTACTAAAGAGTTCTTAAATGCCTTGGCTGGATCTTTTTTATGTATTTTATTCTTAATTACCATTGTCGTTCTTCTAATAACTCCTATATTTATTCTAATTTTTGCTCCCGGTTTTTATTTTGATGACTATAAGAGAGAGATAGCTGTAAATGTCTTACAAATAATGTTTCCTTATCTTGGTTTAATATCATTGGTTGCTTTTGCGGGTGGTATTCAAAATACTCATGAGAGATTTTCATTGCCTGCAGCAACACCAATAATCTTTAATTTATGCTTAATTTTGTCAGCTTTAATTGCTGCTCCTTTCTTTGAAATGCCAATTTATGCTTTAGCTTGGGGTGTTTTATTAGCAGGCTTTATTCAGTTACTAATTCAATTATTTCCTTTATATGCTATAAATAGATTACCTGTACCTAAATTAAATTTCTTAAATAAAGGCTCACAAAAAGTCTTCAAACTAATGATTCCTGCAATTTTTGCTGGCGGAATTATTCAAATTAATCTCTTGATAGATACAGTTTTTGCATCACTTTTACAAACCGGAAGCCCAACATGGCTGTATGTTTCTGATAGATTAATACAGCTTCCAATGGGGTTATTTGCAATTGCGCTAGGTACTGTTTTATTACCGACTCTATCAAAAATTAATATTGATAGTCATTTAAGTGACTTTGTGGAACAGGTTAAAAAAGGGCAAAGGCTTGTTATTTTTATTGGTATACCATGTTTTATAGGGCTAGCGATCTGCGCAAATGATATTTTAAGTACTATCTTTTTAAGAGGTGAATTCAATCAAGGTGATGTGCACCAATCTTCTAAAAGCTTAATTGCATTTTCAATTGGATTACCTTTTTTCATGCTTATGAAAGTCCTCACACCGGCATTTTTTGCTAGAAAGGATACCAAGACTCCAATGTACGTTGCATTATTTTCATTAGTTTTAAATGCATCTCTGAACTATATACTTGCATTTAAATTAGGCTATGGCCATGTTGGTATTGCCGTTGGTAGCTCTATTTCTGCATTCCTTAGCGTCCTTGTTATGGAAGCTATTTTAATTAAACAAAATATAGTTGTTCTCAACAACCCATTTAATAAATTTAATTTTTCTATTCTCTTGGCATCTGCCTTTTTAGTATTTTTTCTTCTAGTTTTTTCAGAATTTATAAATTTTGATGGACTTACTCAGCTTGAGAAGCTTTTCTATCTTGGCTTAGAGATTTGTATTTCGATTATTATTTATTTTGGAATTAGTAAAGCAATTAATGGCAACGGCCTAAAAGGAATGATGAATTAATTATGTACTTAATAAGGGGTCAGCATAATTTAGATTTTTTTAAATCACAGAATTTTAAAAAAGAACCTATTCATGGAACTATTGGAAATTTTGATGGTTTGCATTTAGGGCATCAAGCAATTCTTAAAACTATAAAAGATTCAGCCATAAGCTCTAATGGTAAAACAGTAGTTTTTTTTACAGAGCCTCATGCATCAGAATTTTTTGCAAGTATGCATTCAACTCCAAATACTGCACCTCCAAGGCTTTGCCCATGGAGAGAAAAATTTAAACTTCTTGATAGTTTTGGGATCGACTTTGCATTCTTTTTAAAATTTAATAACTCACTCAGGCAAATGACTCCTGAAGTTTTCATTAACAGTATTCTCAAGCCAATGAATCTTAGCTCGCTCACCATTGGAGATGATTTTAGGTTTGGTATCAACAGAGAGGGAGATTTTGATTTGCTGAAGCGTTGGGGTATTGAAAATAAAATAGATATTACAAAAACAGAAACATTTAAATTTTTAGATGAAAGGGTAAGCAGCACAAGAATTAGAAAAGCTATGATAGATAGCAATTTTGACTTGGCATGCAAACTTTTAGGTAGACCATATACTTTTTCAGGAAAAATTGTCCATGGCCAACACTTAGGCAGAACCATTGGTGTTCCTACTGCAAATTTATGGTTGCCAAAGCAAAAACTACCTATATCAGGAGTCTACGCAGTAAGGTGCAGGCTTGGTGAGAAGTTATTAAAAGGTATTGCTAATATGGGAACTCGACCAACAGTTGGAGGTACTTTGCCGGTTTTAGAAGTCCACTTATTCGACTTTTCCCAACAAATATATTCACAAAGACTGGAAGTTGAATTTAAGCATAAAATTAGAAAAGAAAAGAAATTTGAGAATTTAGACATGTTAAAATCTCAAATAAATAAAGATATAGCTTTAGCAAAAACACTACTACAAGACTAATATGACACTTAATTATCGGGATACACTGAATCTTCCTCAAACTGAATTATCTATGAAAGCAGGTCTTCCAAGGAAGGAGCCTGAAATTTTGAGTTTTTGGGATGATATAGACTTGTACAACAAAATTCGTGACCAAAATAAAAATAATAAGAGGTTTATTCTTCATGACGGACCACCTTATGCAAATGGGTCTATTCATTTAGGGCATTCGGTAAATAAAATCCTCAAAGATATCACTATAAAATCAAAAACTATGCATGGTATGGATGCTCCCTATGTTCCTGGATGGGATTGTCATGGATTGCCAATAGAGCTGAATGTTGAGAAGAAGCATGGAAAAAGAAGTGAGCTTGTTCAAGATAAAAAAATGTTTCAAGAAGCTTGCAAGGAATATGCATTAACTCAAATCGAAAGCCAGAAAAAAGATTTTATTCGACTAGGTGTTCTTGGTGAATGGGATAATCCCTATAAAAGCTTAGATGCATCTTTTGAAGCAAATGCAGTTCGAGCTTTAGGGAAAATATTTGAAGCTGGGCATCTAGAAAAAGGAGAGAAGCCTGTTCATTGGTGCCAAGATTGTGGTTCAGCACTTGCAGAGGCAGAGGTTGAATATCAAGATAAAACATCAAAATCTATTGATGTTTCATTTCTAGTAAATAAAGAATCTCTTCAAAACGTGAATGCTGCCTTTAAGACAGATATACCAGAAAGTGTTTCCTTTGTAATATGGACAACAACACCATGGACAATACCTTCAAACGTTGCTGTTTGTATAAACCCTGATCTAGAGTATGCGCTGATTAAATTAAATGATTCTTATGTGATTATCGCTGAGGCCATGGTTGAACAATGTATGGAGAGATGGGATGCCTCATCGGAAATAATTTCAAAAACTTTAGGGAAAAGCCTTGTTAATATTTCTCTAACGCATCCTTTTATAGATAGAAATTCTGAATTACTTCATGGAGATCATGTAACTACTGAGGCTGGAACAGGCTGTGTTCACACAGCACCAGCTCATGGAATGGATGATTATTTTATCTGTAAAAAACATGGCATAAAAACATTTAAGGCTTTAAACAGCAAAGGATTTTTTACAGAAGAGTTTGACTTTATTGCAGGCATGCCAGCTTCTAAGGCTGATCCGTTGGTAATTGAAAAACTTGCTGAGGTGAATGCTCTTATACATTGTGATGATTTCCATCACTCCTATCCACACTGTTGGAGACATAAGAGCCCATTAATTTTTACTTCAACTGCGCAATGGTTTATTTCTATGAATAAATCAGGTCTTTTAGACGAGGCTCTAAAAAGTATATCAGGGGTTAAATGGGAACCATCTTGGGGTGAGCAAAGAATAGAAGGAATGTTAAATGATCGTCCTGATTGGTGCATTTCAAGACAAAGAAACTGGGGTGTTCCCATAACATTAGTAGTTCATAAAGAATCTGGCGAAATTCATCCTAACCAGGCTGACCTTTTTAGGCAATTTGCAGATCTAATTGAAAAGGATGGAATATCTTCATGGGATTCTTTGAACTTAAATGAATATATTGATGACAGCGATTCATATATAAAAATAAAGGACTCTTTAGATGTTTGGTTTGATTCAGGAGTAACTCATTTTGCTGTTTCAGACCAAAGATTTGAAGACGGTGTTGTAGCTGATTTATATCTTGAGGGATCAGATCAACACAGAGGGTGGTTTCAATCATCGCTCTTAACAAGTATTGCAATGAATGGCAGAGCCCCATACAAATCAGTTCTTACACATGGCTTTGTGGTAGATGAGAATGGAAGGAAGCAATCTAAATCTCTAGGTAATGTTGTTTCGCCTCAAAAAGTTTGGGATTCTTTAGGAGCAGATATTTTAAGATTATGGGTAGCATCTGCTGACTTCAGAAGCGAGATGGTTGCATCCGACGAAATTTTAAAGAGGGTTTCAGATCAGTATAGAAGAATTAGGAATACTTTTAGATTTATTTTAGGCAACTTAAATGATTTCGATGAAAATAAAAAAATATCTTTTCAAGACCAAATAGAGCTAGACAAATGGATTATATTAGAAACTTCTAAATTACAAGAAGATGTATTAAAGCTATATGAATCATATTCATATCATAATGTTGTTCAAAAAATTCATAACTTCTGTGTAAACGAGTTGGGTGGAATATACCTTGATATTGTTAAAGATAGGTTGTACACATGCAAGGATACCTCTGATGCAAGATTATCTTGTCAAACCAGCCTTAATTATGTTTTAAATACTATGGTTAGGCTTGTTGCACCTATTTTGTCATTCACATCCGAAGAGATATGGCAGACCCATCCCTCTTTGAAAGAACAGAATGAGTCTATATTTCTTTCAAAATATATTGATGCTAAACAAACTGGGGATTGCTCAATTAGTTCATCTGATTGGGTAAGAATATTTGAGATTAAGGACCTAGTAAATCAGTCTATTGAGAAACTAAGAAACGAAAATATGCTTAAAGGGTCGTTAGACTCAAATGTTATTATCACTGCAGACAGCTCAGATAAATTGATTCTCGATAAGCTTGGATCAGAATTACACTTCGTATTCATTTCATCCCATGCTTCGGTTATCGAAGGGGACAGTCTTTCAATTCAAATCGAACTAGTAGATGATGAAAAATGCTCTAGATGTTGGCACAGAGATGCTTCTGTTGGACAAAGCAAAGAACATCCTGAGATTTGTTTCAGATGTGAGGAAAATATTGGTGAAATAGGTGAGAGCAGGTCTTTTGTTTAAAAAGAGGTTTATTGCAATAATCTTTCTATTACTTGCCTTAGATATCATTACTAAACAATACGCACTGCATGAGCTATTAGAGGGCATTTCATATAATTTCATACCCTTTATAGATTTATACCTAACCTTTAACTCAGGTATAGCATTTGGCTTCCTTGATCTTGGTGATAGGTTTGTTTCTAATGCTCTTACTTTAGTTGGAGTTTTAATAGTGACATATATTTTTTATTTAATAAAAAATGAAGAGGATAATCTAAAGCAAATCTCTTTATCAATAATACTGGGTGGGGCCATAGGCAATATTTTAGACAGATCTATGGATGGCCTCGTTACTGATTTCTTACACCTTAAAATAGCAGACTTCTCATTTTTTATTTTCAATATTGCCGATGCATCAATAACTGTGGGCGCAATCTTTTTAATATATCTTGAGTTATTTAAAAAAAATCATATAAGAGATGAGCAAGCAAATTAAACTAGCGAACCCTAGAGGTTTCTGTGCAGGTGTGGACAGAGCCATTGATATAGTTAACAAAGCTTTAGATAAGTTTGGAAGCCCTGTTTATGTAAAGCATGAGGTTGTTCATAACAAGTTTGTTGTTGAGGATCTTAAAAACAGAGGGGCAGTTTTTGTAGAAGAAATAGATGAGGTTCCTGATAATTCATTGGTTATTTTCAGTGCACACGGCGTCTCAAAAAAAGTTGAAGAAACTACAAAGTTAAGAAAGTTAGAGTATTTTGATGCTACCTGCCCATTAGTCACAAAAGTTCATATGGAGGTCATTAGAAATGCTAGGGCAAATAACGATATTATATTAATTGGGCATGAAGGCCATCCCGAAGTAGAGGGAACTATGGGTAGACATATTAACAATCAATCGAGCAATATATTTTTAGTCCAAGATGAAGAAGAAGCATCAAGTATAGTAATTGATAAACCAGATCAACTAGCAATAGTTACCCAGACTACTTTAAGTGTTGATGATACTAAATCTATTATTGATATATTAAAAACAAGATTTCCTAATATAAATATTCCAAAAAAAGATGATATTTGTTATGCAACTCAAAATAGACAGGATGCCGTAAAGCAGCTTGCGCTTGAATCAGATTTTATGATTGTTGTTGGCTCAAGTAATAGTTCAAACTCTAATAGACTTCAAGAGTTAAGCGAAAAATGTGGCTGCAAATCTGTTCTTATTGATAGCTTTGATGATTTGGAGCTTTCTGATCTTGAGGGTAGACAAAAAATAGCTATTACCGCAGGAGCATCGGCACCTGAATCACGTGTTCAAGAAATAGCTATGGCGGTCAAAGATTATATTGGTGCTGAAATAACTGAGCATGGAATCGATGAAGAGAATATATATTTTAAACTTCCTCCCGCACTTAGATGATAATTAAAAACCACCTTGTTTCAGGCATAGAATATAAAGAATCTCCTAATTTTAATAATAGACCTCAAAATACAACTATAAGCCTTTTGGTTATTCATTCTATTAGCCTCCCTCCAAAGATATATGGTGAAGATCACGTAGAGCATTTTTTTCTAAATAATCTAGATAGTTCATTAGATCCTTTTTATAAAGAAATAAAACAATTAAAAGTATCAGCTCATTTATTTATAAAAAGAACTGGAGAGATTATCCAATTTGTTCCATTTAACATGAGAGCATGGCATGCAGGAGAATCATCTTACAAAGGTATAAATGATTGCAATGACTATTCTATAGGTATTGAACTTGAAGGATCTGAGGAAGATAGTTTTGAAGATATTCAATATGATAAGCTTTGTGAAGTTACAGCTGCTCTAATAAATGAATATAAAGACATTACTAAAAATGACATCAAAGGACATTCAGATATTGCCCCGGGTCGAAAGACAGATCCTGGTAAATTTTTTGACTGGGAAAGATACTTAGATAATGTCTAAACTTACTAAACTTTTTGTTATGTTCTCTCTGGGTTTTGCATCTGGTCTTCCTTATATGATTATCATAAGCACATCTACTGCTTGGCTTAGGGATGCGGACATAGAACTTGCTTATATTGGCTTCTTTTCTTGGGTTACATTTATGTATGCCTTTAAATTTTTATGGGCACCCTTAGTAGATAGATTTTCTATTCCTATATTGAAGAAATATGGTCATAGAAAGAGTTGGATTATATTAATGCAAATTATTATTTTTATTAGTTTGATAATACTCTCAGATACAGATCCAAAAAGAAACTTTGCATTATTTAGTTTAGTAGCTTTTTTTATTGGTTTGGCTGGATCAATTCAAGATATAGCTATAGATGCTTTTAGGATTGAATATGCAGAAATAGATGAGCAAGGTGGGCTTGCTGCTACATATCAATTTGGTTGGAGGCTAGCAATTATAATAGCGACTTCATTTGCTTTAATATTTGCTGATACTAATGGTTGGTCCTTAACTTTCAAAATAATGGCATTTTCCATGGTTATTGGTCTGCTTGGATTAATATTCTCAAAAGAAGAAAAAAATCCACAGCTGGGTAAATTAAATTTTACTCAATCAATTACTGACCCGTTTGTTGATTTTATATCTCGGTTTGGGTTCTTTGCTGCAGCAATTCTGCTGTTGATAATAGCAACATACAGGCTTACAGATATTGTAATGGGTCCAATGGCTACACCTTTTTATATAGATATGGGCTTCTCCCTAACTGAAATAGGTGCGGTTGTAAAAATTGTTGCTCTACTAGCGTCAATACTTGGAATATCTTTGGGAGCAGTCTTATTAAAAAAATTCAATATTTATAGGTCTCTTATAATTGGAGCCTTTTTAGTTATGGTAACTAATGTTTGCTTTTCTTACGTCGCAGTCGCAGAAAAAAGCATTACTTCATTGGCATTTATTGTTGCAATGGATAGTATTGCTGCAGGAATAGTAGGTACAGTTAATATTGCATTTCTTACAAGTCTAGTTTCAAAAAAATATACAGGTTTTCAATATGCTCTTTTAACAGGATTTATGGCCGGACCAGGATTCATTTTAAAAGGCTTATCAGGTCTTTGGGTTTCATATCTTCAGGGGATATATGGAGATAATTATGGCTGGATGGGTTTTTATGTAACAACCTCACTACTTACAATTCCTGTAATACTATTTCTATTCTTCAATAGAAATTTTTTAAAGAATTATGAAAATAGTCTATAGATCACTCTTCTTTATATCAGTGGGTGTAATATTTTGGCTAAGTATAGTTCCAGCACAATCTATTCCAAACATAGCTGCTTTAAGTTTTTTGACTGATAAAGGAATCCATTTTCTTATTTTTTTATATTTATCTTTTTTAGGACTGATTTCTAAATTTAATATCCCAAATCTAATCCTGTTAGCAACTATTTTTTGTTTTGGTCTTTTAATAGAAGTAATACATTTTTACCACCCCTATAGATATTTTGAAATTGCAGACCTTGCTGCAAACACAATGGGCATTTTACTGGCTTATTATATTTTTGAAAAAAGATTAAATTAACTATTGATTTCTACTATTTCGACCTTAACTATTGTTTAAGTTACTAAACTAACTAAAATTCATAAAATTAATTTTTATTGGGAGATAAAAAATGAAATTAAAACCTTTACACGATAAAGTTCTCGTCAAAAGAACTGAAGAAGAAGAAACTTCAGCTGGAGGTATTATTCTTTCAGGTTCTGCAAAAGAAAAGCCTTCACAAGGTGAGGTTATAGCAGTTGGCCCAGGAAAAAAATCAGATTCAGGAGATCTAATGCCAGTTGGTGTTAGTGTTGGTGATATTGTTATTTTTGGTCAGTATGGCGGAAACGAAATTAAACTCGATGGCGAAGATTTTCTCATATTAGGTGAGAGTGATATTTTCGGCGTCATTCAATAAGTAATTAAAATTAAGGGAGAAATATAAATGTCAGCTAAAGATGTAAAGTTCGGAGATGGTGCAAGAAGTGAAATGCTTAATGGTGTAAATATTCTTGCAGATGCAGTTAAAGTAACATTAGGGCCTAAGGGAAGAAATGTAGTCCTTGATAAGTCATTCGGAGCACCTACTGTTACTAAAGATGGTGTTTCAGTAGCAAAAGAAATTGAGCTTGAAAATAAGTTTGAGAATATGGGTGCGCAAATGATTAAGCAAGTAGCTTCTCAAACCAATGATGAGGCAGGAGATGGGACTACTACAGCTACTGTTCTAGCTCAATCTATTGTAAATGAAGGTAATAAGGCTGTTGCTGCTGGTATGAATCCTATGGATTTAAAAAGAGGCATCGACAAGGCTGTTGTTGCAGCTGTAGAGCACGTCAAGGGATTAAGTGTTCCATGCACGGATAACAAAGCAATTGCTCAAGTAGGTACTATTTCTGCTAACGGAGATGAAGCTGTAGGTGAAATTATTGCTGAGGCAATGGAGAAAGTTGGTAAAGAAGGTGTTATAACTGTTGAGGAAGGTAGCGGTATAGAAAATGAGTTAGATGTTGTTGAGGGTATGCAATTTGATAGAGGTTATCTATCCCCTTACTTCATAACTAATCAAGATAATATGACCGTAGAACTTGAAACGCCACTTATTTTGTTATTTGATAAGAAAATTTCAAACATTAGAGATTTACTACCACTATTGGAATCTGTTGCAAAAGCAGGAAGACCATTATTAATTATCGCTGAGGATATTGAAGGAGAAGCATTGGCTACTTTAGTTGTAAATAACTTGAGAGGCATTGTTAAAGCTGCAGCATGTAAAGCTCCAGGATTTGGCGACAGAAGAAAAGCAATGCTTGAAGATATTGCAATCCTTACTGGTGGAACAGTTATCTCAGATGAAGTAGGACTATCATTAGAGGGTGCTACAGTAGAAGATCTAGGAACTGCTAAAAGAGTTGTATTGAATAAAGACAATGCAACTGTAATCGATGGTGCTGGCGATGAGGCTGGTATTGCTGCAAGAGTTAATCAAATCAGAGCTCAAATAGAAGAAACTTCTTCTGACTATGATAAAGAGAAACTTCAAGAAAGAGTTGCAAAACTTGCTGGTGGAGTTGCTGTAATTAAAGTTGGAGCAGGTTCTGAAGTTGAAATGAAAGAGAAAAAAGCAAGAGTTGAAGATGCACTTCATTCAACTAGAGCAGCAGTTGAAGAGGGCGTTGTCCCTGGTGGTGGATCTGCTTTAGTAAGATGTTTGGAATCTGTTGAAAAAGTAACCGGTGATAATGATGATCAAAATGTTGGAATCAACATTGCTAAAAAAGCTTTTGAAGCACCATTGAGACAAATAGTTTCTAATGCTGGAGAAGAATCATCTGTGATAGTTGCAAATGTTAAAGATGGCAAAGGCTCATATGGTTTTAATGCAGCTACTGGTGAGTTTGGAGATATGATTGAGATGGGTATTCTTGATCCAGCCAAGGTAACAAGAACTGCTATTCAAGCTGCTGGTTCAGTTGCAGGAATGATGATCACAACGGAAGCAATGGTGACTGATATACCTAAAGATGATGCACCAATGCCTGCAATGCCTGACATGGGCGGAATGGGCGGAATGGGCGGAATGATGTAATTCTAAGTCTTTATGAAAAATGGGGCTTTTTGCCCCATTTTTATTAGATTTACGTTACTATTTAATTTACTATAAGGTAAACATTTCAGGGAGTATTATGGATATTTTAACTGACCAATCATTTTTTAGATCTTTTCACATTCTTTTCGGAATAACATGGATAGGACTTCTATATTACTTTAACTTTATTCAAGGTGAATATGTAAAGGTTGCTAATCCAGATGCAAAAGCAGATGTCTTTAAAAAACTAGCACCTAATGCATTATGGTGGTTTAGATGGGCTGCATTATTTACATTCTTAACTGGAGTTATTTTACTTCATCAGATAACAGCTAAATTAAGTACTGAGATTATTCTTGGAGCTACTATGGGTACAATTATGATGCTTAATGTTTGGGGCATTATTTGGCGAAACCAAAAAATTGTACTGGGAATGAAAGAGGGAGATGCTGCCGCTGCAGGAGCAAAGGCGGGCTTAGCATCAAGAACAAACACATTATTTTCAGTTCCAATGTTAATGTATATGGTTTACTCAGCGCATAGTGGAAGTGCATACATTTCTATTGATGGCTGGTCTAGCACAAGTTTGCTTTTAGGATTGGCAATAATATTTATAATAGAAGCTAATGCAATTTGGGGAAAAATGTTACCAGCGATTACATCGGTTAGAGCTGTAATCACCTCTTCATTTGTACTGGCAGTTGTACTTAAACTTATTACAGACCTACTGTAAGTAATAAGCAGTACTAAAATTTAACTTTTAAAAATTCTTAAGGAGAATTTAAATGTCTGATAAACCATCAAGAGAAGAAGCGCTTAAAGCAGTTGAAACACTTATATCTTGGGCTGGAGATGATCCATCTCGTGAGGGATTGGTTGAAACCCCAGATAGAGTTATCAGGGCATATAAAGAATTCTTTGCAGGCTATGATGAAGACCCGGAACAAGTTCTTACGAAGACTTTCGAAGAAGTTGAAGGCTATGATGATGCTGTAATTGTAAGAAATATTAGAGTGGAATCACACTGCGAACATCATATGGTACCAATATTAGGAGTTGCTCATGTTGGATACATCCCTAACAAAAGAGTTGTCGGTATCAGTAAATTAGCAAGGATTGTTGATATATATGGAAAAAGGTTGCAAACACAAGAAACCATGACTGCTCAGATTGCAGACACGATTCAAAGAGTTTTAGAACCTAAAGGCGTTGCAGTTGTTATAGATGCAGGCCATCAATGCATGTCAACAAGAGGAATCCATAAAACTGAGTCTAGTACTATTACAAGCAGAATGCTTGGTAGCTTCAGAGATAATATAGAAACTAGATCGGAGTTTATGCATTTAATTCATTCTCCTAAAGCTTTTTAAATGAGTGATGGTTCGATACTTTCTAGTATCTGTCCTGCTGTACCAATAATTCTAGCATCTGGGTCTCAGAGCAGAAAAACTATGCTTGCAGATGCTGGTATAGATTTCAAAACTATAACTTCTGAAGTGGATGAAGATGCTCTCAAAATAAAAATTACATCTCTTCCTTTTGATAAGCAAGTTATAGAGCTCGCAAAAGCAAAAGCACAAGTAGTTAGTGCAAACAATCATGATCATATTGTTATTGGTGGAGATCAGATGTGTATTTTTGAAAACAGGGTATTCGATAAGCCTGGTTCTGCAGAGAAAGCTATTAGTAATCTAAAACTTTTATCTGGGACAACTCACTATCAGCATAGTGGTGTTTGCATATATAAAAATGGAGAATCTCTGTGGGAGTATTCAGAGGTTGTTGAAATGAATATGCATAATCTTTCTGATGAAGAGATTATTAATTATGTAGAACTTGAAAATCCTATTAACGCTGCAGGTGCATATAAATTTGAATCAGTTGGCTGTAACTTATTTTCAAGTGTGGATGGCTCTTCATATACAATTAGAGGAATGCCATTACTTCCCTTACTAGGCGAGCTTAGAAAACTAAAAATTATAGATCTGAATAAAATCTCAAGAAGTTAGAATAATGCAACCTATCAAAATATTTAATACTCTTTCTGGTAAAAAAGAGGAATTTAGTCCATTAGACCCTAATCACATAAAAATATATGCCTGTGGGCCTACGGTTTATAACTATGCACATATTGGCAATGCAAGAATGGCTGTTGTTTTTGATACGCTTGTAAGAGTATTAAGATACAAATACCCAAAAGTTACTTATGTTTCAAATATCACTGATATCGATGACAAAATTATTGATGCAGCTAACGAGCAGCAAGTACCAATAAAAGAGATAACTGAAAAATATACCAGTATCTATAATGATGATATGTCCCAACTAGCTGTAAATATTCCTGATATACAACCAAAAGCCACAGAGTATATTTCTGAGATGATAGATTTAATAGAGAATCTTATTAATAAAGATCATGCATATGAGAAAGAAGGCCATGTATTGTTTCATGTGCCCTCATATGATAATTACGGAATGCTATCTAATAGAAATAGAGACGAGCAGATAGCAGGAAGTAGGGTTGAAATTGCACCCTTTAAAAAAGATCCTGCTGACTTTGTTCTTTGGAAACCAAGCTCTGGTTCACAGCCAGGATGGGATTCACCTTGGGGCTTTGGAAGACCTGGTTGGCATACAGAATGTTCTGCTATGTCAGAAAAAACTTTAGGCTTACCTTTTGACATTCATGGTGGAGGTAGAGATTTGACCTTCCCTCATCATGAAAATGAAATAGCGCAAAGCTGTTGTTCAACTGCTGACATTAGCAAACCAAATTCCTATGCAAATTATTGGATGCACAATGGCTTTGTGACAATAAATGGTGAAAAGATGTCTAAATCACTTGGTAACATTATTTTAGTGAAAGACTTAGCAAACGAGTATCATGGTGAAGTTATTAGACTGGCTTTAATGTCTTCACATTATAGACAAGGTCTTGATTGGAATGAAAAAATCATACATCAGTCAAAAAAACTTTTAGATAAATTATATAAGATCTTGTTAGACCTCAAATTAGAGGACTTAGTCGAGATACAAAATGATAGCTGGATTGATCCCCTAATGGATGATTTGAATACTCCGGGTTTTATAGCTAATGTGAATGTCCTTGTGAAGAGTTATCTGTCTGCATCAAAAGAAAAAAAAGGTATTTTAAAAAGTAAACTCGTTCTTTTAGGAAATCTCTTGGGAATTTTACAAGAAGACCCATACTCATGGTTTGAATCAGATAAGCTTGATAAAAATATCAATGAAGAAGAGATAGAGGCCTTAATTGTTGAACGTAATGAGGCTAAGATGAATAAAGATTTTGAAAAAGCTGACGTCATTAGAGCTGAGCTTATGAGCAAAGGAATTGAGCTGATGGATAGTAGCTCAGGAACATCTTGGAAGTTAAAAACGTGAGTGAAAAAGCAATATTAACTATTCCTGATACTTATGACCAAATATCTGAGACATTGAGCACTGCAGAATCTATTCTAGATAATGCAGTTGATAATGCAAAAACACTTTTTCATACTCTTATTCTTTCTTCTCTTGATGAAGGAAAGATAGCATCAAGAGTTGTTGTACTTAGAGAATTTAATTCTAAAGAAAGGTATCTTCGCTTTCATACGGATGCTCGGGCTCCAAAAATTAAGCATTTTCAAAAAAATAGTAATGCATCCATACTCGGTTATGATCCAGCATTAAAAATTCAATTGAAACTTCAGGGGAATGTTGAGGTGCATTTAAAAGATGATGTAACAATTGCATCTTGGAATGAATCAACTACCAGGTCTAAAAAATGTTATTCCGTAGAAGGAGGATCGTCATTGGAAATAGATAACCCTGCAGAATATGATATAAGGGATGTAAACATAGAAGATGGATATTTAAATTTTGCAGTAATTAAGTTTACTTATACATCATTGGAGTTTCTTTACCTTAAAAGCTCAGGGCACAGAAGAGCCCTTCATTCATGGGATGATGAGCTTGTTTCTAATTGGTTAGTTCCATAAACCGATACCTTTCCTTTCCTTTAAAAATACTTTAATTAATGTAATATAAAAGTTCATATTTAATTTGGGAGAAACAATTATGAACAAATATTTATTGAGCGGCTTATTAATTTTATCAACAAGTTTTGTGTTTGCTGATGGACATTCATCTGCAGAAAAAGAAGTTCTAAAAACTTTAGCAACATATTTTGATGCAAGAAATGCAAGTGACTGGGACACAGTAGTTGCATATGAGAGTAAATCAGGAACTTATGGAACAAATTCAGATGGAAGTTTTCATAAGCCTGTTGTGAAGCAATCTGCTGAGGATTGGGCAACATCAGGTCAAGGCGGGTCCTTGAATATTCATTATCCAGAGGCCATTCAAATAGCTGATGATGTTGTTTATGTAAGATTTTATTATGAAGGAATGACTGAGGTTGCAGGAAATTCAAAACCATACAGAACAAGAGTTACTATGAATTGGGTTAAAGAAGGAAATAAGTGGGTTGCTAAATCTCAACACTATTCATCAGCTTCTTATGGTGGTGTTCATGTTTCACAAGCTGCTGATTTTGAGGACTAATTGAAATGAAAAATTTACTACTAGCACTTCCATTAATCATTAGCTTTAGCGCCATTGGTGCGCATCATGAAAATGGTGATCATAAAGATGTAAAAAAAATGGAACATAACTTTGCGTATCTATCTACCTATACGATGCCTGCTGGATCTAATGCAGATAGAATTGCTAAAAGCCTTCTAGATAATGTCAATTCATTAGAAGAGGATGGCTATAATGTTTGCGGTTTATTAAGACATCAATTTGGAGGAGATAGAGCATTTTATAGTTATTGTTACTTTGATAGCTGGGAGCAATTTGCAAAAATTAATGACTCAAATGAGCCAGTAACTAGAGAGCCTAGACAGATGTACGGAGATCATACCGATAACATAGTTGCAATGGTTGAAAAAAATCTTACCAAAAAAACACCTCATGTTCTTATGGCCACATACACATTTGGACCTTACTTAACAGATAATCAAAAGAGAGCTAATGCTAAAACAATTTTTAATGCATATGACTCTGCCTTTGGTGGATGTAATTTAATGGAACATTTCTGGGGCCCAGAGCAAGCTTGGTATTTTGTTTGCGGATATGACAGCTATGCTGATTTTGCGAATAAAGTCGCAGTATTAAGTGAAATTCATGAAACTGAATTGGCAGACTTAAAGCTTGATGTGATGGATCATTCAGATGATCTGATGATCAGGGTTGAATAAATAACTAAAAAAAATAAAAACCCTCCTAGTGAGGGTTTTTTTTGGCGCCCTCTGCAGGAATCGAACCTGCAACTAATCCTTAGGAGGGATCTGTTATATCCATTTAACTAAGAAGGCTTATAAAAAAGATATTTTATAACATTAATTAAGAGTTTATTAGTTATAGCTAATACTGATTAAAATTTGCATATATAATGGCTAAATGAAAATTACATTACCAGATGGAAGTATAAGAGAATTGGCTGAAGGCTCTTCAGGGCTTGATCTTGCATCTGATATTGGTCCAGGTTTAGCTAAGGCAGCTATAGCAGTCAAGGTTAATGGAGTTCAAAAGGATCTTAGTGATTCTATAGAACATGATTCTGAAGTATCTATAATCACAATTGATTCTGAAGAAGGTCTCGAGATAATGCGTCATACTCTAACGGCTCAAGTTTTGGCGAGAGCTGTTAAGAATTTATATCCTGAATCTAAGTTAGCAATAGGGCCAACAATTGCAGATGGTTTTTATTATGATTTTGACTTCAAGAAGGCAATCTCACCTGATGACTTAACGTCTATTGAAAATGAAATGAGAAAAATTATTTCTAATGGGTCATTAATTACCAAAACCCTTCATTCTAAAGCCGAAGCAATTGGTATTTTTAAAGCTGAAGGTGAGACCTATAAAGAATCAATTATAGAAGAGTCTGAGCAGTCTGATAATTTTCAACTTTATTCCCAAGATAATAATGATTTTGTTGATTTGTGCAGAGGGCCACATTTACCTAGCTTGAAGCATATTGGAGCTTTTAAACTTACTAAACTGGCTGGAGCATATTGGAAAGGAAATTCTAATAATAAAATGCTCACAAGAATTTATGGGACAGCATGGAAAAATGAAAAAGAATTAAATGCGTATCTTTTAAGAATCGAAGAGGCGGAAAAAAGAGATCATAGAAAAATAGGTAAAGAAATGAACTTGTTCCATTTCCAAGAAGAGGCGCCTGGTATGGTTTTTTGGCATCCTAATGGGTGGACTATATACAGAATCTTAGAAAGCTTCATTCGAACCAAGCTTGAAAAGTATAATTATCTTGAAATAAAGACTCCGCAAGTTGTCGATAGAAAACTATGGGAAGCTTCAGGGCATTGGGATAAATATAGAGAAAATATGTTTATCACAGAAATTGATGAAGAGCATGCCAATGAAAAAAGAACCAATGCTTTAAAGCCAATGAACTGTCCATGCCATGTTCAGGTATATAATCAGGGACTCAAATCTTACAGAGACCTACCATTAAGATATGCAGAATTTGGTTCATGTCACAGATATGAAGCTTCTGGAACTATGCACGGTTTAATGAGAGTAAGAGGTTTTACTCAGGATGACGGCCATATTTTTTGCACCGAAGAGCAAATAGAGAAAGAAACAGAGCTTTTTATAAGTCTTTTATCAGATATATATAAAGACTTAGGCTTCAACAAATTTGATATTAAGTTATCTACTAGACCTGAAGTCAGAGTTGGTAGCGATGAGGTCTGGGATAAAGCAGAGTCTGCTTTAGAGAATGCTATTACAAAGCTAAACTTACCATTTACTGTGGAAGAGGGTGACGGAGCATTTTATGGCCCAAAACTTGATTTTGTATTAACAGATGCAATTGGAAGAGAGTGGCAGTGTGGAACTTTCCAAGCTGATTTTAATTTACCTGAAAGGCTTGATGCAGAATATGTAGGCGAGGATGGGTTAAAACATAAACCAGTTATGATTCATAGAGCTGTACTAGGTTCCTTTGAAAGATTTATAGGGGTTTTGATAGAAAACTATTCTGGAAGATTACCTTTTTGGCTAGCACCACTTCAAGTTTCTGTAGCTACAATCATTTCTGATGTTGATGACTATGCCAAAGAAATAATCCAAAACTTAGAAGATGCTGGAATAAGATGTCATGCAGACCTCAGAAATGAAAAAATTAGTTATAAGGTTAGAGAACATAGTTCTGCAAAAGTGCCAGTAATTATGGCGCTAGGGCAAAGAGAAAAAGACAGTAGAACAGTTTCCATTAGAAGAATTGGAAGTAATAAGACAGAAACCTTAGATCTAGATGAGGCTTTAAAAATCCTATCGATTGAGAATAGTAATCCAAGCTAAATAATAATGAGATGTTTTTAATAAAAATATTTTTATTACCAATTCGTTTCTATCGATACTTTATTTCACCATTAACTCCACCAACATGCAGGTTCGATCCTACCTGCTCACAATATGCAATTAATTCTATTGAAGAGTATGGAATTTTTAAAGGATCTATTATGGCAATCAAAAGAATTTCTAAATGCCATCCTTGGTATAAAGAAAAATAGCTAATCCTTTCTTTTGAAGAAGAGAGTATAAAAATACTTATTTTTTATAAAATCACTATGCATAATTAATATATATAAATATAGATATATATAGGTATTAATGCTATATTTTTTAGATATATAAGTTCAATGAAGCCATTAGGGGGGTCAAATATGAACAAATTATCTAAATTTGCATTTAGTTGCAGTGTAGGTTTTCTTTTCTTTATTTCGTTAAATCTAGTCTCGCAAGAGGTTGAAGAAGTAGTTGTTACAGCTACTAAAAAAGCTGAGTCTGTTCAAGATCTAGCCTTATCAATCCAAGCATTTACAGCTGAAGATGTTTCAGAAAATATGATTGAAAATATGAGTGACT